>NZ_JBIPJE010000036.1:0-97995 GCF_044005875.1 Pseudoalteromonas sp. XMcav1-K
CCCCTGTTACCGCCGTGAAAGGGCGGTGTCCTAGGCCTCTAGACGAAGGGGACAACATGGTGTTGTCACTAGGACTGGTTATTTATACTCAAACCATAAGAGTTATTGGTGGAGCTATGCGGGATCGAACCGCAGACCTCCTCGCTGCCAGCGAGGCGCTCTCCCAGCTGAGCTATAGCCCCAAACTGCATCTTCAAGAGATAACTCGTGTATCGCTGAAGACGGGGCGCATTTTATGGAGCTAGCAAAACAAAGTCAACATTTTTTTAAGCATAGTGCATTGTTCGCACCATTTTTAATCAAGATGCACACTTGTTCACCAAGGTTGTGATTTTTCGACCTGTTTCAACAGCCTAGCTATCAATATTTATACAAATAATTGACGCTAATATAGTCGCATCAAGGAAGATTTAACGGCGATATCCTGATAAAACCAAAATTTCCCTTGTTTTTCTACACCTGCCAATATCGCATTTTCATCTACCAATATTGTTTCAAATTCTGCTGTGCGTGGGTTTATGCGAATTACCATGTAGCCTTCTGCTTTTTTAATACTGGCAAACAAATCTTCACCATCACTCAAAAGATCATCCACCCTATTATCAGGAATCGTTAACAGTGTATTGATTTGCCCTTTTTTATTTCGTTGCTTAATGGTGTTGTTATTTTCAACAAAATAAATATTTCCATTATCATCACCTGTTACACAACTCGCTTGCTCGTTGCCCAACTGAGTAACTTCAAACGAATCTAATGAAAGTGTACTTGGGTACGTTTTGCCATTAATCAACTGGTGAACTAATAGTGTATTTTGTTGAGGTAAAAATTGCCTAATAAATACTGAATGCGAAAGCGAGTGTATTTGTTTTACCGAGTTACCGTCATTAATAACTAACTGCTTGCCCAACGAGTAGATAAATGCGTTATCAGACAACCAGGCAAAACCATTTAAATGCTGCCCTTTATTCAGCTCGGCTAGAACCGTCAATTCATTATTACGAGATCGATACAGCGCCTGCTCACCAGAGAAGTCTGATGAAAAAAGTATATCCCCACTGCTATTTGATATTGGCATTAAATTCGCACCAGCCAAATCAATTCTTTTAAACGTAGTAGGGTTTTCGTTAACTGATTTAAGCGCAAGCACTACATTTAAATGTGTGTGTTCAATTAAGATTGCGTCAACGTGTTTATCAAACTGCGCTTGGGTAATCGTTTTGTTCGTCGCATATGGCAATACTTCAGTTTTGCCACGTTCAACATCCAAAAGCATAAGTTGGGTATTCTTGGCTAGTAATAGTTGTAAGCCACTTGCATGCCAATCAAGTGATGTGTAATTACCCACATCTTGAAAAATACGCTCTTTGTTTTTGGTTTTAATATTGATAATTGAAACCGCTTTGCGCATTTGCCCTTCATCGGTCAGTACCGCAACCTTTTCTAGATCTTGCGAGACTGAAAAACTAATCACACCTTTCGCATTTTCAAATACCGAAAATATGTGCAACTTAGCAGCTTTATCATCAAATACGGTTATTTGATTCAAATGAGCAATATAAATGCGCTGCCCAACACTTTTAGGCGCTACATTCATTAAATACTCAACACTAAATAACTGGTTTGCTTGTCCCAAATGATTTAACACAAAGACATCAGTACCTTGATGATTGTTGCGCGCTGTAAATGCAGGTTGACCTTTAAACCAAAATGTATGAGTTATTTTTTGCGGCGTATTAAAAATTTCACTTTCGTTCACGCCATTTTTTAACCATAACGCTGATCCTAAGTCGCCCTCTTTAACAAATAGCATTTCATTGGCATTTCTATTTTGTGAAAACGCAAACGCATTCTGTTGTTTGTGTGTCAGTGGTGATAATGATGTGAAGTGCATAGGTACTAAATGTTGCTTTTTATATACATGAGCGACAACCCCCACAACAAAAAACACTAAAACACTTATCGCCAAAAGAAATAGTTTTATCCGATTCCCACTAAATTTTGCGGCCTCTTCTTTTAAGCAATAGCCTTTTTTAGGATAGGTAACTAAATAGTTCGCAGTTGCCGCTTGTTCATTAAGGGCTTTGCGAATAAGTGCAATCGCTCTTTGTATCAAGCTAGCGTTAAAAACTCGCCCCGGCCATACCTGGTTAAAAATATCCTCGCTGCTTATTACTTTACCTTGGTTATGATAAAGCAACTCAAGCACTGCCATTACTTTAGGTTCGAGTTCACTTGTTCCGCTTGTTGTAACAACCTCACAGCGAGAAAAATCAAACTGAAAGGTATGGTAACTATACTGCTGAGAATCGTGCATAATACGGTGCTGCCCTGCCCTAAGTAAAACTTAAGCTATTCTAAAGGCCTGAATCCTTGTGTTTTTTTGTTCAACTGACAAAGTTGTTCGACTTTAACACACAAGGACAATCCAATGAAAACTGCGCTTTATTGTTTCCTATTGCTTTTAAGCATAAGCACTTTTGCAGAAGTGAATAACGAATCTTTCACCTCAAGGGCACTAAATACACAGGTTACTTTCAAGGTAATTGTTCCCAAATCATATGGCACACGCCTGAACCAGTCTTACCCAGTAATTTACGTATTGCATGGGCAATGGGATTTTACGCTTGTTCAATCCATCAGCGATACATTAAAAAATGAAATACCCGAGTTTATAATTGTGCAAGTCATTGGCAAAGGTGAGCAATTGCAACCTAATGACACTAACATAAATGAAAATGCACGCTTATTTAGGCAACACTTCACGTCTGAGCTTATTCCGTATATAAAGAACAATTACCGCACCGCAGATTATTCAATATTAATTGGTCATTCAAATGCGGGGCGCTTTGCGATGAAACAGTTTTTAACAAAAAGCCCATTGTTTAACGATTACTTTATCTTTAGCCCTTCACTTGATGATGGTTATATTGTTTCACTTGCTCAATCGGTAACAGAATTAAAAGCGCACCTGTTTTTGAGCATTGCAAATGAAGGTGAACATATGCAACAACCATTTAATTCGTTGGTTACTATGTTAGAAAAACATCTATCTCTATCGCTCACAAATGAAAAGTATGCTCAATATAGTCACCAATCAAGTAAGGTAATTGCACTAGTTAACGCATTTCAAACACGCTTTTCACACTGGCAAGCCAATTATGAAACAAAAATTGCTGGATTAGCGCCGTTACTCGCACACTATAGTGCGCTGCAAAAGGAGTTCGGCTTTCAAGTATTACCCAGCAAAGATGACCTTATTCGCTTGCTCGCCTATTTCGCAATAAATAATAATGACCAAGAAGTCACCAAAATCTATGATTACTTAATTGCCCATTACTCAACTGCTGCAGAATCAATAACAGAAATCGAGCAATATCTTGAAAAAGAAGGCTACCAAAGCGCAGCTAAACTAATAAATTCATCGCGGTTGCAATAAAAACTCTCTTTTTTGTCGACTGCCAATACAATTTCAAGTGTTAGGCGCACAAAAAACAGCCCAAAAACGAAATTTAAGCGTTAACACTTGCTCTAAAAGCACTCAAGGCGTTTGACATTTATCCAAGTTGTTCATTTTAAGGCCACTTAACACATTTTTGTGAAAACAAGTATTGACTATAGTTGAACTAAATCTATAATAGCGCCCCACAACAACGCAGCAATGTGTTGTGATTCTAAAGCGGGTCGTTAGCTCAGTTGGGAGAGCATCGCCCTTACAAGGCGAGGGTCACTGGTTCAAGTCCAGTACGACCCACCACTTTAGAAATGACTATTTGGGGTCGTTAGCTCAGTTGGGAGAGCATCGCCCTTACAAGGCGAGGGTCACTGGTTCAAGTCCAGTACGACCCACCATTTAGTCAAAGTTTTGCATGGGTCGTTAGCTCAGTTGGGAGAGCATCGCCCTTACAAGGCGAGGGTCACTGGTTCAAGTCCAGTACGACCCACCATTGCAAAACACGTTAATTTAGCGGGTCGTTAGCTCAGTTGGGAGAGCATCGCCCTTACAAGGCGAGGGTCACTGGTTCAAGTCCAGTACGACCCACCACTAAATTAAAATCTATAATGGGTCGTTAGCTCAGTTGGGAGAGCATCGCCCTTACAAGGCGAGGGTCACTGGTTCAAGTCCAGTACGACCCACCATTATAGAATATCAATATGGGTCGTTAGCTCAGTTGGGAGAGCATCGCCCTTACAAGGCGAGGGTCACTGGTTCAAGTCCAGTACGACCCACCATATTGAACCTACCTCTTATTAAAAAATCCTTTAAAATCAAAACTTATTCACTATTTCAGCGTTAATTTATTGCTACTATTGCCACTGTTTTATATAGTTTAACTATGACCGCGCAGATAGAAATGCGATGAAAAATAAACGCTTATACGAATCCAGTATCTTACTTATAGACGATCAACCATTGGCATTAAGCTATATGAAACAATCGCTTGAAAGCTTAGGCTTTAGTGATATCTCAATTGCTGAAAATGCAAAAATGGCGTTGGGTCTTTGCCAAGAGCATACCTTTAATTTGGTTTTATGCTCATTTAACCTTGGTAAACTCAAAGACGGCTACCAACTATACGAAGAACTAAAAACCAAGCGTTTAATTAAAAACATTTGTGGCTTCATTTTTATTAGTGCAGAAACCGACACTAGCCTAGTACACAGTGTGATTGAGCTTCAACCCGATGACTTTTTAGCAAAGCCTTTTTCATTGAAAGTATTTGGTGAGCGCATTATTAAGCTATTAAAGCGCAAACAGGCATTGGCGCAAATTTACGATTTTATTGATGTTGGCAATGACTCAAAAGCGCTACGCTACGTTAATGAAATGCTGGCAGACAGTAGTAAAAATCACCTATCCCCTATTCTTTTAAAGTTGCGTGGTGAACTATTACTGCGTTTAAAACGCACCGCAGAAGCCATCGACTTCTTTAAATCTGTGCTGAATATTCAAAAATTTACGTGGGCACGTGTTGGTTTAGTTGAAGCCTACATTCAAAACAGTGAGTTTACCCAGGCCAAAAATATTTTAGAGGTTATGCTAACCAAGCCAGAAACC
Source organism: Pseudoalteromonas sp. XMcav1-K (assembly GCF_044005875.1). Classification (NCBI taxonomy): domain Bacteria; kingdom Pseudomonadati; phylum Pseudomonadota; class Gammaproteobacteria; order Alteromonadales; family Pseudoalteromonadaceae; genus Pseudoalteromonas; species Pseudoalteromonas sp. XMcav1-K. The sequence goes on from NZ_JBIPJE010000036.1 coordinate 5,057, forward strand.
CGCTTAGTAGGTTATCATTTACTGGGTAAGTTAGAGCTGTTTTTAGAGAACTATCAACAGGCGCAACATTATTTGTCGCTGGCCTCTAAGCTAGCGCCGCGCAATATTGAACGCCAAGAAGATCTGATTATTTTAAGCAAATACAATCACGATCATGAAAAGCATTTCCGCGTTAATAAAGAGCTTGTGAAATACGCTAAGCACTCAATGCACGATAAGCCTGACATATACCTTAATTTGGCCCGCGCAGGTATTGATTACGCCCTCACGCTCGACCAAGCCGATATCGTAAATCGCCTCACCCGACAAAGTAACGAGTGTTTATCTGAATTACGCAAACAGTTCCCCGACAGCAAAGCACAAGAACAAATAGATGTGATCAATGCGCGTATTCACTATTTAAAAGATGAACGCTCAAAAGCCATTGCGCTTGTTGAACAACTTGAAGACCAGCCTATCATCCGCTCAGTAGATGATACCCTCGATAAAGCCAAAGCGTTTCATGAGTTAGGCATGCACCACAAAGCGAATCAATTGTTTGCCAAGTTAACCGAGCATTGTGGCAAATACCAAAGCGATAACGCACCTCTAAACGCCTATCTAAAACAAGAGCAACAAGAACGTGATGAAATTCGCCATTCACCAAAAGAATTAAACAATAATGCAGTACATAGCTACGAAAAAGGCAAATACGAAGAAGCGCTTAATTACTTTACTCAAGCGTTTCGCATTATGCCAAAAAACGCCAACATCGCATTAAACTTGTTACAGGTGATGTTAGATACGAAACACCCTGGTAGCCAAAGTCTTAATAAAGCTATGATTTCTCGCTGTATGGACACCATAAACAACGCCAAACTCGACGCGGAGCAACAGGCTAGGCTCGATAAATTAAAACCGATGATAAACAGCGTTATTTAACTACACTTAGCACTTCTAATTTATTTTTAAGTTTCACATTATTGACAAACTCAGCATCAATCTCTACATTTGTAGATGAGAAAACTACAAATGTAGAGATTGAAAATGAAATTATCTGACTCAGAGTCACAAGTTCTCCAAATTTTTTGGCAAAATGGAGTAAATTCAGCACCTCAAATTCATAAAGTAATTGAAAAAATACGACCTGTCTCTTATTCAACAGTCAAGACACTCATTGACCGTTTAGAACAAAAAGGAGCGCTAAGACGCACTAGCAAGGAAGGAAGAACTGTTTTTTATACAGCGGTTGCTGAACCAAAAGTAACGAAAAAGCCTATTGTAAAGTCACTTATCGACCGTATTTTTGGTGGTAAGCCGTCTGAATTAGCAGCGCACATAGTTGAACAAGAAACATTAAATAAGCAAGAAATTGAATATTTGGAAAGCATTTTAGCCAAACGTAAAAAGGAACTTAATGATGATTAATTATATATTGATTAATCTACTGTTCTCTATTTCAACTTTACTGATACATCGATATTGTAACTTATCAGCAAAAGTCGCGGTTCCGCTTCTGTTTGCTGTGTTAATTTCATGGTGTATACCCTATGATTTGCTAGTTAATTGGATTAGTAATTTAAATGCCAACAACTCATTTATGATACTAAGTACTCAAACTAGTAAAACAATAGCCAGCGCTAATAGTTATATATACGATCACAGCCTATCTCTGAGTGATTATCTTTATTTCTTGTTAGTTATTGGCTCACTAACAGCAGCCTATAAAGCATTAAAGTTTATTCTTTGGAGTAATTCTATTCGTTCAATATGTGTAAAAGATGAAGTACTTTCTGAAAATTTTAGACACCCTATTTATCGCACTGCACAACAGAATCCAGGCTTACTAGTAGGGTTTTTAAATCCCATCATATTAATTGATAAAGATTTAAATGAACGTGATTTACTTTCGGTCACTATCAATCATGAGTTAACTCATATTGCATACCGTGACCATATTCTTGTTTTCACTAGTGGCTTAATTTCTTATTTATTTTTCTGGAACCCACTTGTTAGAAAATTAGTTCAACAGACGAAGCTCACGATTGAACAACGCTGTGATGAAAAAACAGCATTGAAGTTAGGCACTAATGAATACTTGATGGGTTTAGCACAACTTATTAAGCACTATCAAAAGCCTGAATCTTTTGCTTTCAACACAACTTTATTTAATTCAAAAAACCAAGGGATCATTCGATTAATCTATTTAAAGGAGAATAAAATGTTAACTAAACTACAAAGATCAATCATCGCGATAATAACGTTAATAAGCAGCATGATTACATCAACTCTAGTACTTGCTCAAGTTGCTCAAACAGGAAATGTTCAGTTGCCAAGACAAGGCGTTGCTTTAAAAATTAAAACAACTTTTCAAGCTGAGGAAGATAGTATTTTTACACAAGCAACAGATGTGCTATCAGATTTTGATAAACAAGTTTCACTTGATGTAAATGATGAATTGAATACAAGCTTTAAATATACAATTACAGATTTAAAACAAACCGCATTAATTGATTTTTACATGTCTATAAATGGAGAAGTTGTTGCAACACCAAAACTTGAAGTTTTATTTGGAAACACCGCTGAGATGAGAATAGATAATCTAATTTCTCTTGAGGTCACACCATCAAGAGCCATGATAAATAAGCCGTCAGTTAGTCAACTTGATCTTTCAATACCCTTACAAACACCTTAATAGTATTAAATCACGAGAAATAGTAGGCTAAATTTAGTCCTACTATTTCGCTTCGTTCTTTGTTTCTGGCTCAGGCCATTCATTAAAATATACACTTAAATAACGACTTTTAAGTAGGTATAGCCCTGCCCAACTGAGCAATACCAATTGCACGGCCAAACCTATTGAGAAAGTATAATATTGGCTTTTTGCCTGCAACAATGACCAGCTTAAGTCCATCACCACATTGGCCAGTAACAACCAGCGCGCATATCGCCAAATAGACTTAGGCCACTGCATTGCATTTGGACGCCTAAATAAATAACAAAAAGTCACCAAAATACTTATAGCAGCTATTGCAAGGGCAACAAAAAACTGTTGTTTTTGTGGGTAGAAAATCGCCATCAAATTTAAATCTTCACGTCGCGATGCTGCTGCAAATAACCACAAAATATAGGGCCTTAGTAGTAGCACCAGCACTAAGATAAAACCTAAAGGCGCACGAAAAAAGCCGTTTTTATCCCAATATTCAGGTCCAAACCGGCTCATACTTGGTTTTTTCTTTATTTGCAAAACGTGAGACCGTAAACCAAATACGTGTTGAGTTGCTTGTTAAGTGCCCAAATAACTAACTTTTGTCTTAGTAATATAAGCTCGTAAACACCAGCTTTCTTTACCGAACATAAATATCGGGTTTATAAAGCCAGCAATATATTAACCGTCACTTGGTATAATCGAACATCGACTCATTGAAAAGATTCTAAGTTACAATATTTTTTTGAAATTGGGTTTCGTACCATCAAGGTTTTCAATTCGAGTAATAATGATTTATTTACCAATAATTTGCCCATAATTAAACAATAGTAGCCTCGCAAAATTAGAGTCATGGATAACCCATGAATGCGATACTTATAAGGTAAACACTAGAATCTGTAAACGCTTCCGTTCCGAAATACCTAAACAGACGCATCGCAGCTCCCATATGAATTACCGCGTCGGGAAAGGAGCTTTATGGGCTATTCAACTAGTTGTTTTTTCTACAATTTTATATTAAGTGTTATCTTTAAGGCCCTTTGGTGGTAGTTCATTTTCACGCTTAGCTATAATGCCATCTATTTCTTTGGCTCTGTAGAGGGTAGCGTAACGTTCAATTGATTTTGCAGACTCATAAAGCTTTTCTAAGGTGTATTTATTGAGGTTTATCTTAGATTCCATGTGCAGAGTACTACTTGGCATTTAACGCTTATTATCGAGAATCCCGGATATGTAACTTTCAGACATCACTAAAATTTTGATAAAAACAACAACAAACAATTGATTAATATTAATAAAAAATTTAAAGGCGTTGATGTATACATTTCTAGAAAGAAAGCGAGACCTCAGTTACGACCTATTAAATACTAAAGAGCTTTAAAAATCTAACAATTAATCAATAAGTTGAATTTTATGGGCAAGGTTAAGCAAGAATTAATAAATCTTTTTAATTAGAAGTAAAATCATATTTTGATTAGTTAGCTATTTTATCTTTGCAAATGCGCATACTTTTAAGATATTCAATAAAATTAAAGAACAACCTATATATACATTTTATAAATAATGAGTGTGAACGGGCTTATTCCTCGATGGTTATTTAAATTCAGTGGCAAAATTACTTTAAGAGCTTTAAATATAAGTCGATTCAACTTGAAAATTTGGGTCAATACCCCTTTGTCCATTAATTCCTCTAATTGCTAAAATGAACTTTTGAACTAAAACGATACTTCTAACCCAAACGGTAGGCTATTTTAAAAGTGAAAAATAAAACTGCTTGTAGAGTTTTAGGTTTTATCGTCTGCTTTAATGGGATACCAAAACACGTACATAAAAAGGCATTGCTCGCAACAATTAGTAGTCTTATTGATATGACTTCCGCAAGCAAACCCAGAGTAGAAAAAGTGCAAATAGGGTTCAATTTTTTGCTTAAAGGGTTCTATCAGTAATGCAATTACACTAATTACACTATATTGAATAATAAAAAGTAGAAGAGCCTTAATAAGGCTCTTCTAATATTAACCACAATCAATAAAATTTGATAAATACCATCAAATCCAATCACCTAAGACCTTTATCGTTAATAGTCCAATTGAATGTGTGGATCAACACCTCTCTACTCCTATAGCTTTCAAGAGAGAAAAATTGATTTGCATCTAGTCGAACACCAACCCTTAAGTTTAACTGGGACCATTCCTTTAGTAATTTATCGTAATTTTCCTGTGAGAACGTGTCATTAGAAAGCATAAGCCACATATCTTGAACATTGCTCACATCCCATTTAGAAATATCGCCATTAAAGTGGCTCTCGTGAAACATCCATTTCATCGAAGTCACTTTACCCACATTCCATCTATTAATGTCACCATTAAAATGACTATATCGAAACATTTTTGACATATCCGTCACATTACTGACATCCCACAAAGATATGTCACCATTAAACTGACTAGACATAAAAATTTCAGCCATTACTGTGACATTACTCACATTCCATAGCGATATATCTCCATTAAAGCTCGAAAACGAAAACATACCAATCATATTAGTAACATTACTCACATTCCATTCAGAAATATCACCATTGAAAGGTGTTTTATAGAACATATAGCCCATATCTGTTGAATTTTTCACATTCCATTGAGAAATGTCACCATTAAATGGAGTTTCAAAAAACATACCAGCCATGTTGGTTACATTACTTACGTCCCATTTGGAAATATCACCATTAAATGGGGTTCTAGAGAAAATATTTCTCATATTTGTGACGTTACCCACATCCCATTGGGAAATATCACTATTAAATAAACTGTTCTCAAACAACCCTTCCAAATTTGAAACATTACTCACATCCCATTTGGAAATATCACCAGCGAATGAGCTGTCATAAAACATTTTTTCCATACTTTTTACATTACTAATATCCCACTGCGAAATATCGCCATTAAATGAACTTTTGTAAAACATATAGCCTAAGGAATCAACTTGACTTAGATCGGGTAGACTAGGGGTTATTTGAGTAAGGTTAGGTGTGTATGCAAACGAGTACAGCATACTTTGCCATTCAGTTTCCCCCCATTGGACCACAGACGTTAATCTATGCTCAGCCACCGGATTAGCATTAGTGGGTTTGCGAGAGAAATGAGGGAACTTCCCATGTATAGAAATTATATATTCACCAGGTTCTTCATATGTATGAGTTATTGTATTCATTACATTTTCATTAACTGTTCCATCACCCCAGTCCACTGTATAATTATAGTCATAATCAGTATTGGCATATAAAGTGATATCTAAGCCATGATCGTAAGTAATTTCCCAACGCGTTTTAAATGGTTTAGGCTTTCTAACTATAACGGTGCGTTGCACTTGGGATGTGTTGTTCGCTTCATCTATACCAGTATAAGTAATGATGTACTCACCCACTTTACTTACGTCCACCTCACCTGTAATAGTAACAATCACTTCATCAGTCACGTTGTCTGTAGCAGTTGCGCCCAGCTCTTTATATTCCCCTCGATTAACGATAATTTCGATTATTGATTCACCGTTTAAGACAAGATTTGGAGGTGTTAGATCTACAACTTGAACAGTTCGAGTAATGCTAGCTATATTATTCGATTTGTCACTCGCACTGTAAGTAACGATATACTCGCCAACTTTACTGGTGTTTACGCTGCCTGATATTATGACATTTACATCACTGTCAACGTTATCTTTTGCTACAGCTCCATGTTCTTCGTATTCCCTCTCTAATTCTATAGTGAGAGTTGCTTCACCATTTAAAACAATATTAGGCGGAGTTGTGTCAATAACGTGAACAATTCGTTTTACGCTTTTAGCTGTATTATTTTGTCTATCTTTTGCACTGTAAGTTAGGACATACTCTCCAAGCTTACTTGTATCAACAATGCCGAATATTGTTACGCTTATATCCTCGTCAATATTGTCCGATGCCGTAACACCTAGTTCTTGGTATTCATTCTCAAATTCTACATACAGGATTGATTCACCGTTTAGGATGATACTGGGTGGTGTTGTGTCAACAACCTCAACAATTCGCGAAATACTTGATTTATTATTAGCTTCATCTCTTGCGCTGTAAGTTATGGTGTATTCTCCAACTTTCTTAGTGTCTACGGTACCAGATATCTCAACATAAACATCACCATCAACACCATCGGTTGCTGTTGCTCCTTGCTCATGATAATCAGCTCCCCCTTCAATTGTGATGTGTGCTTCACCATTTAGGCTAATAAGCGGAGGAACTATATCTTTGTCAGCTTCAGGGACTTCGCCCGACCCTCCACCGCATCCTCCTAATACAATGAATGCCAAAGCCAACAATCTTGTTTTTATACTCATGTTTTCCCTTAAATAATACTTGCACATTTAGCACTTGCTAATTCTATTAGATGCCTTCGGTTATTGTTCTAAATAGGCAGCTGATATTGAAATGCTAAATCTACCATTTCAATCGTAAAGAGTTAATAGCTCCTTTAAATTCACGATTTTGATTCCAAAAAAGTTCAATTTTTGATAGTCAAGTAAAGGATAACGACGGGCAAAGTTTTGTATTTAGCATACTGCTAAAAACCCATCAACCTCCCTATTTATATCAAAACAGCGTCTAGAAAACATTCTAACAACTTTTGAAAATCACAAAAGAATCTGTTCTAACCCTACTATTTACTTTTAAAAAAGCGAAAAATAAAGCGTGCTGAAAAACACAAACAGCATGATTAATACAGCGCTATGAATAGTCGTCACTTTTATCTTCGTCGAGTTCTGGCTCAGGCCACTCGTTAAAATATACACTTAAATAACGACTTTTAAGTAGGTATAGCCCTGCCCAACTGAGTAATACCAATTGCACGGCCAAGCCTATTGAAAAGCTATAATATTGGCTTTTTGCCTGCAACAATGACCAGGTTAAATCCATCACCACATTAGCAAGTAACAACCAGCGCGCATACCGCCAAATAGACTTAGGCCATTGCATTGCATTTGGGCGCCTAAATAAATAACAAAAAGTCACCAAAATACTTATGGCAGCGATAGCAAGGGCAACAAAAAACTGTTGTTTTTGCGGGTAGAAAATCGCCATCAAGTTTAAATCTTCACGTCGCGATGCTGCTGCAAATAACCACAAAATATAGGGTCTTAGCAGTAGCACCAGCACCAAGATAAAACCTAATGGGGCACGAAAAAAGCCGTTTTTATCCCAATATTCAGGTCCAAACCGGCTCATACTTGATTTTTCCTATCAGCCAGCACACCAAGAACAACAAAAAGTGAAAAGACTAAAAGTGGCAAAAAGCCTCGCTCGATTTGTTGAAACAATCGCACTAAATAAGGGCTTACAAAAACAATTAAGCTACCAACCCCTATGCCCGTAACAAGAATAAAAACCAAAGTCCGCGCAAAGAAGTTACGCTGACCGATTAAACGTTTTACTGCCTTGTTAAGACTCGCACCATATATCGCGGTTAAGCAAATTAAGGCAATTAATACAATCTGGCTTAGATAAGGTGAAAGCCAAGTCGCAACTTGGCTATTTAATGATGAAAAAAAGCTCACAACTTCTGACATTGGTTACTCGTACTTCGCAAAAAGGACTAGCATGTCATCTTCCGTCAACACATCAACACCTAAGTCTTGTGCTTTAGTGAGCTTAGAGCCTGCTTTTTCACCAGCGACTAAAGCGTGTGTTTTAGCGGAGACACTGCCCGACACTTTTGCACCGAGTGCTTGAAGTTTAGCTTTTGCTTCGCTGCGCCCCATTTGATTTAGTGTACCTGTTAGCACATAAGTTAAACCATCCAACGGCATTTCATCTTGTGACTTTTCTTCGATATCTGGCCACTGCAAGCCAGCAGCTATTAATGCGTCAATCACCTCTTGGTTATGTTCTTCTTTAAAGAAGTAATAAACGTGCTTAGCAACAATCTCACCTACGTCAGAAACGTCCTGTAAGCCCTCTATTGAGGCGTTTTGTAATGCATCAAGGGTTTTGTAATGATTCGCTAAATTTTGCGCTGTCGCCTCACCTACTTCACGAATACCCAGTGAATATAAAAACTTAGCAAGTGTGGTTTGCTTGGCTTTTTCAAGTGCCGCAACTAAATTCTCGGCCGACTTTGGTCCCATACGCTCAAGCGACTCAATATGGCCTTGGCTTAAACTAAATAAGTCAGCTGGAGTTTGGATCAGTTTACGATCAACTAACTGCTCCACTACTTTATCACCTAAACCATCTACATCGAGCGCTTTACGTGAAGCAAAGTGCTTAATCGCCTCTTTGCGCTGCGCTTCACACACCAAGCCACCGCTACAACGGGCAACCGCTTCGCCATCAATACGTTCAACGTGCGATTCACATACAGGACACGCTATCGGAAATACAATTTCTTTACTATTTTCTGGGCGGCGATCAAGCACGACACTTGCGACTTGCGGGATCACATCTCCTGCGCGGCGAATAATCACAGTATCACCAATGTGTACGCCTAGGCGTTCAATTTCATCGGCATTATGTAAGGTGGCGTTAGATACTGTTACACCGCCAACATAAACTGGCTCCAAGCGTGCAACCGGCGTAATTGCGCCGGTGCGGCCTACTTGAAACTCAACATCTAATAAGGTGGTTAATTCTTCCTGTGCAGGAAACTTACAAGCTATTGCCCAACGCGGTGCGCGGGCGACAAAACCTAAAGTTTGCTGAATCGCTTTATCGTTAACTTTGATTACTACGCCGTCAATTTCGTAGCCTAGCGCGGCACGACGAGCAAGAATATCTGAATAATAGGCAAAGGCGTCTTTGGCATTGTCTGCAGTGCGAATCTCAGGGCATACTGGTAAGCCCCACTCTTTTAGCTGCATTAATTGCTCATAATGGGTTGCTGCCAGCTCAAACCCTTCAACTACGCCTGTGCTGTAGGCGTAAAGCATCAGTGGGCGAGATGCAGTAATTTTAGGGTCTAATTGACGTAAACTACCTGCAGCTGCATTACGCGGGTTAGCAAAGGTTTTATCCCCTTTTTCTTGTTGCGTTTGGTTAAGTTTGGCAAACCCTTTATCGTCAATAAACACTTCTCCGCGTACTTCTAAACGCGCTGGAATTGAATCACCACGCAAACGTAGCGGCACGTTGCGAATAGTTTTTACATTTTCGGTAATGTTCTCACCTACCTGACCATCACCACGCGTTGCAGCGCGCACTAATACACCGTTTTCATACAAGATAGACACGGCTAAACCATCGAGCTTTGGCTCACAGCAAAACGCTAAATCACTAGCATCTTTTAGTCTGTCTTTCATACGTTTATCAAATGCGTAAAACTCACTTTCATCAAACGCATTATCAAGCGACAACATCGGTACTTCGTGGTTTACTTTTTCAAATGCAGCAAGCGCCATACCGCCGACTTTCTGACTTGGCGAATCTGCTGATTTAAGCGCTGGATTTGCCTCTTCTAACGCAATCAGCTCACGCATTAAACGGTCATACTCAGCGTCCGGTACCGTCGGATTATCTAGCACATAGTATTGATAATTGTAATTTTCAATTTGTGCTTTAAGTTGGTTTATTTGTTCAGCCGCGCTCACGGAGACTTCCTCTATATTCGTTAAAAAAGCCACCGCAAGGGTGGCTTTTGTTTAAATCTGGTTGTGACGTTACAGTTCGTCAAATTCTCTGATTTTTTCAACATATTGCCTAACAGTGGCAACATCCAGCTCTTCGCGGTTATGGTCGAGAACTGTCGCGCTAAACTCATCGGCAATTTTCTTAGCCGCGCTGTGAAGCATATTAAACGACGGTAAACTGTCACCTGCACAAGGCAGTGTCATAAACAAGCTTACGCCTTCAGTTTGAAGTTGTTCCATATTATCAATATCGAACGTGCCTGGGTTAAACATATTTGCTAAACGAAATAGCACTGGGCCCTGGCCTGATGCATCTTCATGACGATTAAAGAAGCCATCCTCTGAATACTTAAAACCTAATGTAAGTAATAACGGCAGTAGCGAAGAGCCTTGCATCGGCAAACCTTCTTCGGTTTGAATATGAATGATGATGTAGTCTTGAACTGCTGTCTTACCTTCAGGCGCTTGTTCTGGCTCGTCACTAACTTGTGTGCTTCGCTCATCGTCATCAATGCTAATCGATAAATCGCCTAGTTCTGGTTCATCGTTCACATTTAATTTTGCGCTCATTTGTGGTTCAACCACAGATGGTTTTTCACTTTCAGGTGCTGCTTCTTTTTTGTCTGGAGCGGCACTTGGTTCTTGAACAAGTGTGCGGCTGTCATTTTTACGGATTGACCAAAGGCCATGAAGCAGTACGCCGCCAATTACTAACGCACCACCAATAATTAACACCCACCTTAGTTCGTCACTCATTCAAGTACCCTTAAATTTATATTTTTTTCCGATTTTCAAAATTATTAAGCAAGCGGCACTTAATTTCAACCGCTTATCTTATGCAAAGTGCACAGATAAGACTAGTTGCTGATAATTTATACCGAAAGCTAAGCGGATTCTGACATTTCTAACGCTTTTTCAATATCCACCGCAACCACACGTGAAACACCTGGCTCAGCCATGGTGACACCGGTTAAGCGCGCGGCCATTTCCATGGCGATTTTATTGTGACTAATATACACAAATTGCACGTCTTGTGACATTTCTTCCACTAAACGACAAAAACGCCCAACGTTGGCATCATCGAGCGGCGCATCCACCTCATCTAACATACAAAATGGCGCGGGATTTAACTGGAAAATAGAAAAAACCAACGACAACGCCGTCAGTGCTTTTTCACCACCACTGAGTAAATGAATCGTCGCATTTTTCTTACCCGGAGGGCGTGCCATGATTGCCACCCCCGTTTCAAGTAAATCGTCTGATGTCAGCTCTAAATACGCTGAACCACCACCAAATACTTTTGGAAACAAGTTCTGCAAGCCATTGTTCACTTGGTCAAATGTGGCTTTAAAGCGCTGTTTGGTTTCTCGGTCTATTTTAACGATTGCCGTTTCTAATGTATCAAGCGCGCTGATTAAATCATCGTATTGTTGGTCAAGGTAATTTTTACGCTCAAATGCTTTATCAAACTCTTCTATCGCCGCTAGGTTAATTGCACCTAATCCAGCAATATCGCTCGAGACTTTGTTCAATTGGCTTTGTAAACTATTAAGTTTGGCATCTTCAGGAAGCGTTGCAATCACGTCTTTTAACTGTGTGTTTAATTCTGCAAGCGGTGACAGTGCCGCTTCCGATTTCAGCTGAAACCCTTGTTGTTCAAGTATAATGTTTTGTTTTTGTTGTTTCAGGTTGTCGAGCTTTAGCTGCTCAGTACCTATGCCCGACTCGGCTTGCTTTAATTTCTCTTTCGCATCATCTAGATTGCGCTGCTTTTGCGATTTTTGCTCGATAAGCGTTTCAAGCATTAGGTGCTGTTCCGCAATCGCCTCGTCAAGTTCAACCAGCGGCAGTTGAATGTCTTCAAGTGTAAACTTTGCTTCTTCAAGTTGCTCGTTAAGCTCACTAAAGCGTGATGAAAACTGGCCTAATTTGGACTCACATAAGGCTGCTTGGTTTTTTACACTCTCTAAATGTAATTGTTGTTTATGGTGCTGATTTTTCTCATTTTCATAGGCATTTTGAAGCTGCCTAGTAACCAGTTTGGCATTATGGTAATCCGCTTCTAAGGATTCTTGCTGCTGTTTTAAATCACTGAGGCGTGTTTCGGCTTTAGTTAATTGCGCAGTCAACGGCGCTTGTTCGTTGCCTACAGCGTCAAGTTGAGTAATCAGTGCCGCTAGCTCATTTTGTGTTTCGTCACATTGCTTCGCAATAGCCGCTAAACGTTCGCTAGCAAAATTATGTTCTGCTTGTTTTTGTGTGAGCGATTGCATTAATGATGATAACGCGTGTTGCTTTTGTGTTGAAACAACACGCAACTCATCAACCTTTTTTTGCTCTGCAGTAAGCGCTTTTTGCGCACTTTCGAGTTCGCTTTGTGCAGCGGGTATCGCTTTCTCTATGTCTTTTAATAACTGGTGTTTTACGATGTGTGAACTTTCACTGTCAAACTCACAGGGAATACACCAGTTAGCGCCGCGTAAATCGCCGCGCTGATCCACCGCAAATAAAAATGGCCCTGACCAAAAATCATCTTCTAACGTATCGATATTTTCAACAGCAGCAATCGCATTAAAGTATTGTGGGATGGGCCCTGTAGTGATTTTCTCAGCCAATGACCCATTTGCGCAATGGTGTGTTTGCGGCCAAATACTGGGGGTTTTGCATTCGCCATCGAACTGCGCGCTAACATGCGCATGGCTTAAATTAAACAAACTTGCTTCAACTGCCACTTGCCAAGATTTATCGACACTAAGCTTAGAGACAAGCGTTGGTGAGCCTGACTGGCTCTGTGTATTTTCACCTACAACCGTTAAAAGCGCCGCTTGTTTTGCCGCTAAATCATTACAGGTTTGCTCGCTTTTCCTCGCTGCTGTATGTTTTTGAGCAAGCACATCTTGCGCTTGTTGGAGCTGAATATTTGCGCTTTCACATTCAGCTTCGGCTTGTTGTACGAGGGTTTTTGCTTGTGTTAAATCAATAGCTTCCAGTTGCTGAACAAGTGTTTCACGCTCTGATTTCAGTTGGCTTTGGCGCTGCTGGCAAGCGCTTTGTTGCTCTGACAGTTGCGCGTATTTAACATTTAATGCAGACAGTGCTTTTTGCTGCTCAGTTTGCGCTTTTATAATCGTTTGGTTTTCCAACAAGGATGCTTGATAAGCGCTATAACAGGTTTCTTGCTGTACTTTTTGTTCTTCGTATTTGTGTAAGCTGATTTCTAACTGTTCTGCGGTACTTTCAAGCGCTTCGTTTGAAAACGCAACTTGTTCGCTAATGTCATCAAACTGTTGCTTTGTTTGCTGCTGCTCTTGCTGGATTTGCTGATACTGTGTTTGTAACTGCGCAATGCGTTGGCTGAGCTGTGTTTTTTGGCTTTGCTTATGCACTTTATCTTGTTCGTCACGCGCCAACTTGTTGCGCAACTGATATTCTTGGTGCTGCGCATCATTCACCATGTCATTAGCTTGTTCGATTGCCAATTTTAATGCCGAAATCACATCATCATGACCGCTGTGCGCTTCGCTAAGAAATGCGATTTGCTCATTAATTTGCGCCAGTTTTTCTTCGCTTTCGAGTAGTTTTTGTTGCAGTGCTTGCCATTTAAGCACGCATATTTGCGCTTTTAAGGTACGTTCTTTGGCTTTAGCCGTGGTGTAAGTGCGCGCTTTTTCTGCCTGCTCTGTTAGCACATTGAGTTGATTTTCAAGTTCGGTGCGTAAATCAAGCAAACGCTCTAGATTGTCGCGCGTGCTGTTTAAGCGCGTTTGTGTTTCGCGTCGTCTTTCTTTGTATTTTGAAACGCCAGCCGCTTCCTCGAGGAAAATCCGTAAATCCTGTGGCTTACTTTCAATTAAACGCGAGATCATGCCCTGTTCGATAATCGCATAACTGCGTGGGCCAAGTCCGGTGCCTAGGAAAATATCTGTGATATCACGTTTACGGCATTTCTCACCATTTAAATAGTATTGTGATACGCCTTCACGGGTAACTAAGCGTTTAATCGCTATTTGGTTACGTGACGCAAGCGTGCCCGGTAAACGTCCTTCAGTATTATCAAATAATAATTCAACAGACGCTTGTGAAACTGGTTTGCGCTCTGTTGAGCCATTAAAAATGACGTCTGTCATGGCGTCGCCGCGCAGGTTTTTAGCCGAGCTTTCACCTAGTACCCAGCGCACAGCATCGATGACGTTTGATTTACCACAGCCATTTGGACCAACAACACAGGTCATTTGATCGGGAAATGGAATTTTACTTGGCTCTACAAACGATTTGAAACCCGCGAGCTTAATTGAGGCTAGACGCATTTTATTCTTATTTGATTGTCTAAATAGTAAGAAAATTAAAGGCCAACTTTATCAGATTTACCCTAAATGAAACAACTTGTAACGCTTAACAACAAAATCTGGTTTAAAGGGAGTCTACGGCTTATTATAATCGTTATGGTGAGTTGTTGTTTTATTGGAGTTTTCCATGCAATTAGGAAAAGGGTTCGAATACTTTTTATCGGGCTTTAGTTTAATCAGCCAAAAAGGGTTAAAACGCTTTGTGCTGATCCCATTACTAATTAACTTGGTGCTATTTGGTAGCTCGTTGTTTTTTATTATTGGTTGGATTGAACAAGGCGTTAACTACGTCAATGGCTACCTGCCTGACTTTTTATCTTGGTTAGAATTTATTATATGGCCTATTGCATTGTTGCTGGTGTTGTTTATCTACTCCATGGTGTTTACGGTTATCACTAACTTTATCGCTGCACCATTTAACGGCTTATTAAGTGAAAAGGTCGAGCTGTATTTAACAGGGCAACGCGTTAACGACGATGGGTTAGCTGATTTACTAAAAGACGTACCACGTATGCTTGGCCGTGAATTGGCAAAACTGATGTACTACTTACCAAAAGCTTTGTTATTTTTAATTTTACTGTTGTTTATTCCGGTGTTTGGTCAAGTGATGTGGTTTTTATTTAGCGCGTGGATGTTTGCCGTACAATACATTGATTACCCGTTTGATAATCACAAAATCCCGTTTGCTGAAGCGCGTCAGCACTTAAAGCAAAAACAGGGCTTAAGTTACGGTTTTGGCAGTGCTGTATTAATTTTTAGTATGGTGCCAATCGTTAACTTAATTGTAATGCCGGTAGCCGTATGTGGTGCAACGCGTTTGTTTGTTGAAAACTATCGCATCAATTACCGCGCTTAGCATATAGCGCTCACTAAAAAGGCTGCAATTGCAGCCTTTTTTGATTTAAGTACCCATAGCGATTAACTATAAACGTTTTGCGGTACTTTTAAGATTTGAATATGTACTGTGATTTCTTCACGGTCATGGTACAGCTGCTTTGCTTGCAGTTCATACTTGATGTTGTACTTAGTCAATTCTTCATGAATTAAGTTTAAACACTGATAAACCGCGTCAAAACGTTTTTTCATAGGCAGCTTTAAGTTAAAAATTTGCTCTTTTACAAAGCCGTTTACCGCCCAATCAATCATTAAATTAGCGACCTTAATTGGTTTTTCAACCATATCGCATACTAGCCAATCAATATTGCGTTTGTCCGGACGGAATTTAAAGCCATCTTCACGCTTATGTTTAACTTGGCCTGTTTCCATTAATGAATCAGCCATAGGGCCGTTATCAATTGCTTGTACCATCATGCCACGGCGCACTAACTGATACGTCCATCCACCTGGGCACGCACCTAAATCAACACCACGCATACCCGGTTGCAAACGTGACTCATGCTCGTCTTTTGGTACAAAAACATGAAACGCTTCATCAAGTTTCAGCGTCGAGCGGCTTGGCGCATCTTTTGGCATACGCAGACGCGGAATACCCATATAAAATGGAGAATTGTTGTAGCTGTAAGAAAAACCAACGTATGCAGCGCTATTTGATAAAAACATTACGTGTAAAACAGGACGGTTTTTCACTTCATTAGCAAGTAAGGTTTCTTGCGCCACTAACGATTTACGTAGTGGAACGGATAGCTTTTTACAAAACTTTTGCAGCTCTTTTCCGTCATTGGTGTCTGGTGTTTCTACCCGTAGCTCACCACACAATGGAAACTCGCTAACCGCCTCGCTAATAGCTGAAACGCGGTCTTCAATCGGCATTTTATCAACCAGTTGCCCAACAAACCATTGACGTGCAAAAACCATTTCTTTAAATGGCAACTTACGCACAACGACTTCGGCTTCTAACGGGTCGTAGCAGTTAAAGGTGATATAACCGCTGTTATCTTTTGCTTTTACAAATCCACCAATTTCACGCAGTGCTGCATGGTGGCTTATTTCGGCGGCACAATCGTTTTCAAAACCCGGACGACAATAAATTACAATCGCAGACATTTTTCTCACTTACTTAACTTGAGCTGGTTTATGGTTAATAACCGAAACGGTAAACAGTAACCAACTCACAATAAAACACACGCCACCAAGTGGCGTTATTGGGCCAAAAATCTTTATACCCGTTGTTGCCAACAAGTATAGACTGCCACTAAAAAACACAATGCCTACAATGGCAAAAATACTGGCCCACTTTAATTTGTACCCGCTGTTTCCCAGTAATCCAAACAAGATTAACGCTAAACCGTGAATAAACTGATAATCAACACCGGTTTGAAACACCGCTATCATTGCTGGGCTGATTATTGATTTTAATCCATGTGCTGCAAACGCACCTAACATCACGGCGAGGGCACAAAAAATGCCACCTGCTGCTAAGCTAAACCTGTTCATAGTTGTTTTGCGATAAACTGAGATGCAATTTCGGCTGCTGTTTGCCAATTTTGCAGTTGGGTTAAACCACTCGCTTTTCGTGGTACTAATGAATGATCCCCATCAGGGATCCAAAAAGTGTGCACATTATCGCATACTGGATAACTTTCTACCTCATCTTTTTTACCAAAGGTATCACGCTCACCTTGAATTATTGCAAGTGGCGCGTTGAGATCAGGAAAATGTTCGATTCGAAGCTTTTCTGGCTTGCCAGGTGGATGAAATGGGTAACCAAAAGCAACAACGCCCTTGACGCTTTGTTCACACGCCAACATTGATGCCATTCGTCCGCCCATTGATTTACCGCCAATAAATAAAGGTAAGTTAGCATCAACCTCTGAAAGTATGCTTTCAAAATAGGCTAATAGTTTTGGTGCTCGTTGAGGCGGGCGTTTTTTGCCCTCTAATTTGGCTTGCTGCATATACTCAAAATCAAATAAGCCAACTGTGACGCCTAATTTCGCTAAATTGTTGGCCATGGTGACCATAAACTCTGAATCCATGCCTGCACCAGCACCGTGCGCCAAAATCAATTGCGCAATGGGTTTATCTGCATTTACCCAATTAATCATTAAAACCTGCCTCAATCTGTTCTTTTTCTACCATGCTGAGCATCCACTCTTTAAATGCCACGATTTTACCTAATTCAGACTGCGATTCTCTCAGCACTAAATAAAAGGCATTTTTACTTTCTAAGTGATGGCTAAATGGCACTATTAATCGCCCAGAATCGATTTCTGGCTTGGCTAAAACACTGTTTACCAGTGCTATACCTTGCCCATGCACCGCGGCTTGCAATACCATTGAAGAGTGACTAAAAATAGGCCCCTGATTTACCCGCGAATTAGCAACGCCCAACGTTTTGAACCAACTTTTCCAAGGTTTACGTGTCATATCATGCAGCAATGTATGGTGCTGTAAGTCGTTTGGCTCTGCCAGCGGCTTGGGCCCGTTTAACAATAACGGACTGCATAAGGGCACTAAGTATTCGGTATGAAGTTTGTGACTTTGTACGCCACTCCAATGACCGCGACCATAATAAATCGCCACATCAACATCATCAGTTAACGAGTTTTCGTCTAAATCTTGCGCTTTAATACGAATATCAATCTCCGGATGCAACTCGTTAAACGCTTGCAAGCGTGGTACCAACCATTGAATTGCAAAACTCGGGGTTAAACTTACTGCTACCGAACCTTTTGCACCGCGTGCTAATAACTTTTCTGTTGCATCAACCAATTGGGTGAATATTTCTTTAATATCGAGAAAATACGCCTGCCCTTCTTCTGTTAGTAACAGTGAACGATTTCGCCTTAAAAATAGTTTTAAGCCTAAGTGTTCTTCTAAGGTTTTAATTTGATGACTAACAGCGGCTTGTGTAACAAACAGCTCGTCTGCTGCTTTGGTAAAGCTTAAATTACGGGCGGCTGCTTCAAACGCTTTGAGTGAGTTTAGCGGGGGCAATCTTCTCGACATGACAACCTGATGACGTATTCATTAGTTTTTTTTATCTGAACGCATTATAAATCATCGTTTTTAAAAGGCAAACAACTTGGTTATTATTTACTCCGAGAGGAAAAACTGCCAACCAAATTATAGTTTTCCCCCTTAATCATTTAAGTAGCATTTTAGAACTTAGATATTTATGCAACCCAGATGCATAAATTGAGTTTGTTTAATTTAGGCAAACTTAGTGATTTTTAGCAGCATAAAATAAGCGTTACACTGCGAATAACCTGCTGCTGAAACTCAAACAATTAAAACGTGGGTTATTCACGTTTAATCTGCCCAATAAAAAAGACGCATATTGCGTCTTTTTTAATGCCTTTTATGCAAAGGTGTTCGAGCGTGTTGACCTTTATGGTTTAAATTCTGTTCATATCCAAACCGTTTTGATCGCGGCGTCGCTTTGCAGGCCTAGTTGGCTAAACCAAAAAGTGACAACAAAGAGCATAACCCGCTAATCTTCTTCGATGTTTTCTACACCTTTAGTGCCTTTGTGAGCTTTTAATTTGTGATGAATTGCCGTTTTAATTAGCATATAGCCACTGATTGGTGCCGTGATCAGTAAAAAGATCGATATCAAAATTTCTTTCGCGCTTGGCTCATTAACGATTGCACTAAAATAAACAATAGAAGCAATCAGCACACCCGCCATGCCTAACGTAGTTGCCTTAGTTGGACCATGTAAACGCATAAAGAAGTCCGGCATACGGTTCATACCAATTGAACCGATTAGAATAAACACGCCGCCTAACAACAACAGTAGTGAAACAATAATCTCTGCCATAATAATTACTCTATAATATCGCCGCGTAAAAGAAACTTACAAATTGCCACCGTACTGACAAACCCGAGCATGGCAATCAACAATGCTGCTTCAAAATAAAGCTCTGACGCCACTTTAATTCCGTACAATACAATAAGCGCAATACTGTTTATATACATGGTATCAAGCGCTAAGATGCGATCTGGCACAGATGGTCCGAGAATTAGGCGCCATAAATTAAGTAACAGTGATACGCCAATCATTGCCGATACAATTAGTATAACGGTGCTTAACATTGAAAAATCTCCTTAAGCGGTGCTTCATAACGGCTTTTAATCGTCGCAATTAGTTCTGCTTCGTCATCTAAGTCAAGAACATGAATAAGCAAATAACGCTGCGTCACTTCTTCGCCCTCGTCTAACGACTCAGGAAACGGATACACCTCTGCACTCACAGTACCCGGTGTTAAGGAAACTGTGCTCGCTAGTATGGTGATTGGCATTTCATGAGTTAAATCAAGCGGTACTTTTACAAACGCCGGACGCAATTTTTTAATTGGCCCTAAAATCAGAAACGCTACTTGCACATTGGCGGTAACAATATCGTATAACACCAATAAAAAGTGCTTAAACGCAAGCCACTTTCGCATAATCAGCGGCTGAGGCTCACGAAAGCGTAGCGTTGCAAGTGGGATCACTGTAGCTAGAATAGCTCCTAACACGATATGCCCGAGCGAATAGCTGTTATTTAGCAGTAACCAGACGAAAAACAATAAAATGCTTCGAAATGGTGTTGGAAAAAGACTAAAGCGAGCTTCAAAACGCATCTTACTTGCCTCCTAATACAGCTTGTTGCAAGCCAAGGGTATCAAATACTTGTGTTGCGGCAAGCGTGGTAATTTCGCTGATCGGTCCTGCGAAAATACTTAATAGTGGCGAACAAAGCAGCAAGCTGATTACGCCCACTAACTGACAACTCGTTGCCTTTGTCTCTGACGGCTCTTGCCCGTTATGACGCCAAAACAGCTGCGAACCTGCGCGTGTAAGCGTTACCAATACAAGTAAAGATACAACCAAATAAACTGCCCAGAACCAAGCTGCTTTATCAACGTTGAGGGCTTCTTGTAATAACCAAACTTTACCAATAAACCCTGAGAACGGAGGCATACCAACCACAGCAAGCACAAACACAATAAAGCTGGTACCCAATAAAATAGGTTGCCCAATTGGTTTGGCTGGCACAAGACGTACACCTACTTTGCCTCGCTGTTTACCAATCACATCTGCTAGTAAAAATAAGCCCGCTGTCACCAATGTTGAATGCACTAAATAATACAGCGCTGCCGCAATTGCGCCTGGCGTATTAAATGCCACAGCAGCGATTAACGTCCCTATCGATACAATAACAAGATTTGCCACAATCATACGAAGATCTTTACTGGCAAGTACGCCCAACATACCGATAACTAATGTGATAATTGCTGCAGGCCATAACCACACTTGTGCGATATGGGTGCTTGTATCATTTGGGTCAACAAAAATTGTTGGGTAAACACGAATAATCGCGTAAATACCAACTTTGGTCATAATCGCAAATAACGCGGCAACCACTGGCAGTGCCGATGCATAAGTTGCCGGCAGCCAAAATTGCAATGGGATCACTGCTGCTTTAAGTGCAAACACGATAAGTAACAGCATGCCACCGATATTTAATAGTGCTCGGTCATCGCCCGATAACTGCGCCGCTTTTGCCGCCATGTCTGCAATATTTAAGGTACCTAACACGCCGTATAAAATACCGAGTGCAACCAAGAACACACTTGAGCCTACCAAGTTTAAAACCACGTAATGCAACGCAGATTGCGTTTTGTGTTTATCAGAGCTGTGCATCAATAATGCATACGATGAAATCAGTAAGACTTCAAAGAATACAAAGAGGTTAAATAAGTCGCCCGTTAAAAATGCACCGTTCACACCTAACAATAAGAAATGTAATAGTGGGTGGAAGAAGCTACCGGCTTCATCATCACCACACAGTGAATAAAGTACACAAATCAGCGCAAGAAAAGATGTCAGTGTCACTAACAGTGATGACATTACGTCGGCTACTAATACAATGCCAAAAGGTGCCTGCCAATTACCGATAGCATAAACAAATATTTCACCAGACAGCGCATTGTTTAGCATATAGCCGCTTACTACAAGAGTAAGCAATGCCATGATGCTTGAAACAATGCGTCGCGCTTGTAAGTTTTTCCCCGATGGTGGTAGTAATAATAAAATACCAGCCAACATCGGCACTAAAACGGGCAAAGATACAAAATGTGGCACGTATACTACTCCTTGCCTTTAATCTTCGGGAAACGCGCATGTACATGGTCATGCCCTAAATCTGCGCGTGCACGTATGGCAAGAATCACCACAAATGCCGTCATCGCAAAGCCAATTACAATGGCCGTTAGTACCAGCGCTTGTGGCAGAGGATCAGCATATTGTGCTGATTCACCTAATACTGCAGCCTTGTTACTGTGAATTCGACCTGATGCAAAAAGAAACAGGTTAACCCCGTACGACATCATAGTAAGCCCTAACACCACTGGAAAGGTTCTGCCACGTAAAATTAAAAATACACCGCAGGCAAATAACACCCCAACGCATGTTGCATAGAGTACTTCCATTATTTTGCCTCCTTCGGTTGGCTAGCTAATGTGAGTTTACCTAGGCTTGCTAGAATCATTAAGGTTGCACCCACTACCGTTAAATAAACACCTAAATCAAATGCAATCGCACTTGCTAGTTCAATTTTACCGATAAACGGAATATCAAAGTATTCGAACCAAGACGTCAGGAATGGTCTGTCGAAGAACCAGCTACCGATACCCGTTACAAAAGCAATCGCAATACCGAATGCAATAATCTTACGGTAATTAATATCCAGTCGCTCATAGATCCAATCTGAACCACGTGCAATGTATTGTAAAATCATGGCTATCGCGGTAATCAAGCCAGCGATAAAACCACCACCTGGTAAGTTATGACCGCGCAAGAAAATATACACACTTACCATAAGTGCTAATGGCAATAATGCTTGAGAAATACTGGCAAGTAGCATTGGGTAACGTTCAATAGCCCACGGACGCCCTTCACCATCACTTGCTGGCATAAAGAGCGGTAAGTTAAGTAACAATTTGTAGATACCCAACGCCGCAATACCTAATACGGTAATTTCGCCTAAGGTATCAAAACCACGGAAATCAACCAGAATCACGTTTACAACGTTAGTACCACCGCCACCAGTTTTCGCGTTTTCAACGAAGAACTGTGAAATTGAATTAAGCGGACGAGTCATAATTGCATAACAGATAGAACCAATAATCACACCTACCGCCGATGCAATACCCACATCACGAACAAGACGCAGCGACGTTGACTCTTTTGGTGTGCGATGTGGCAAGAAAAACAGTGCCAACATCAGCAGTACAATTGTCACTACTTCTACTGTTAACTGCGTCAGTGCTAAATCAGGCGCAGAAAAACGTGTAAACGCTACCGATACCATTAAACCTACAATCGAAATCATTAATAACGATGTCATACGTGAACGGTGGCAAATTACAGTCGCAACTGCACCAACAATAAGTAAGCCTGCGCCAATCACATTATGCGGATCGATTGGTTGCGGCGTTTGGTCACCTGCCAGTTCCAACATATCAAACAGTGGAATACCTGCAAACACCAAAACAGTCACCAACAACCAAGCAATGTAACGCTGTAGTGAACCTGTTTCCATGCGGTACATTATCTTTTCAGACACTGTCGCAATGCTATCTAACGCATTTAAAAACGCTGATTTAGGGTCCACATCGGGTAATGACGCGTTAAATTGGAATAAATACTTGCGCTGCCAGTAAATTAATAAACCAATGGTTACGGCAAGAAAACTCATAAGCAGTGGTAAATTCAAACCATGCCAAATTGCTAAGCTGTATTGTGGCAAACTACCATCGCCAATCACCGCTAGCGATGCACTCGCCAGAAGCGAATCAACAACAAAATTCGGGAACATACCAACGATAATACACAGTGCCACAAGTACTTCTACCGGCACGCGCATATAGCGTGGCGGTTCATGAATTTCTTTGCTGATACCAACTGGCTCACCGTTAAAGAATACATCGTGAATAAAGCGCATTGAATACGCCACCGAGAACGCACCTGCTAGGGTTGCGAGTACCGGAATAAGCCAAGACATTGAGCCAAGCACGTGCTGATGTAAGGTTTCAGCAAAGAACATCTCTTTTGATAAGAAACCATTTAGCAGCGGCACACCTGCCATTGAAGCGGCTGCAACCATAGCAAGCGTTGCGGTATACGGTAAATACTTCCATAAGCCATTAAGCTTACGCATATCGCGAGAGCCGGTTTCATGGTCAATAATACCGGTTGCCATAAACAGTGACGCTTTAAATGTCGCGTGGTTAATAATATGAAAAATCGCAGCAACTGCTGCCATTTCAGTATCTAAACCGAGTAATAAGGTAATTAAACCTAAGTGCGAAATCGTTGAATACGCCAATAAACCTTTTAAGTCATGTTTAAATAACGCAACGTAAGCACCGACAATTAAGGTTGCCAGACCGGTCAAAGTGACAATAGCAAACCACAGCTCAGTACCTGATAGCGCTGGATAAAAACGCGCAAGTAAAAAGATACCTGCTTTTACCATAGTCGCCGAGTGTAAATACGCACTTACCGGAGTCGGTGCGGCCATCGCATGTGGCAACCAAAAGTGGAATGGGAACTGAGCCGACTTGGTAAAGGCGCCTAGAAGAATCAAAATTAATGTAACAGGATAAAGCGCGTGTTCTTTAATTATGTGGCCGTTATTTAAAATATCATCAAGATTGTAACTGCCAACAATGTTACCGACTAAAATCAGACCTGCAAGCAAGGCTAAACCACCGCCGCCGGTAATGGTAAGTGCCATGCGCGCGCCTTGACGTGCTTCGGATGTATGCCACCAATAGCTGATTAATAAAAATGAGCTAATACTGGTAAGCTCCCAGAACACCCACATTTGAATGACGTTGTTAGACAACACAATGCCAAGCATTGCTGTCATAAACAGCATTAAAAAAGTATAGAAACGCGCCATATTGTCTTTACTACTGAGGTAGTAGCGCGCATACAAAATAATTAGCAAACCTATGCCTAAAATCATTAGGCAGAAAAGAAGCGCTAATCCATCAAGTCGAAAACTGAGATTAATTCCAAGCAGCGGGATCCATTGCACACTTTCTCTTAGCACATTGCCATCAAGCACAGCTGATGTGTGATAAAGAACAATGGCAAGCGCTACAACCGGAAATATTGCAATTGATAATGCAGCGTAGGTACGCGAAAGTTTATTCGTCGTCGCTGCAAATAAGCTGCCTAATAGGGATAACACAGGTATCCACATTAATGACATAGTTTTATCCTTTGGCTTTTCCCTATTTTTACAACAAGGTTAAAGCGTGAGTTATGCTAGCAAGTAAGTTGCGTAGCCGCGCGTGATTGCGCTATGCATACATTTTTATATTTATACGTTAAAAACGCCTGTCATGTCTAGATTAAGCGTATGTAATTGAACACAAAACAAGCCATTTCGCAGTTTTAATAAATATAGTGTAAATACTAAATAAAGACTATTGAAAAAGGATGTAAATCTTTTAACTACAAGCTGTTAAATTCGCTCATAGCCTGTTTTAGCCAAGTTTCATATAAATTGGGTAGTGGCAGATCAAGCAGCTCTAGATTTGAGGTTGATTTAACCGGCTTGTACGCCCGCCCCTCTGCCTGATTACAGGTGTTGGTCAAATACCAAGTGTGCCCGTCAACCTTCAGCGTGCGGGTAACTTCTTTTTTCTTTGGCACAACAATTAAGTTTTTAGCGATGCGAGTTGGTTTTGTCACATTGCACAGTCGCTTTGCCAGTTGTTTTTTAAGTGGATACTCATCAATAAAACCGTACAAGTGCATTAGTTCATGCAGTAATACACGCTCTGATTGTTGAGAACGCATAAAAACATAATTACCCGACGCGTTAGCAATACCCATTTCGCTAAAAAATGCGATTTTATCGTGCGAAAGCTGTGAAAACGCTTTTTTATCAAGTATTTCGCAGCGTATGCGCCTTCCGGCTGCACCACTACATCGTAATTTAGAACGATCAAAGTAAACAGGCTGACTTAAACACACGGGCAGCGAAAACGCTTTTTCAAAACGCTGCTTTAGCTGAGTGACCTGGTTGTAAGCCTTAAAATCAGTTACCGCTAGCATTATCTTTTGCGTGCATTGCTCGTTTTTATAAATCGGCACTAATTGATGCGCTGTTGCCGCAAGCGGTAAACCAAGTGCCATTGCAACGCGAGTCTGTTGTTTGTGTGTTAGCGGCCAAGGGAAATCATGCAGCGCTTGCCACTGCTTTGCTTCTTCATAATGGGCAGCTAACTGTTCTCTTGCAATCAGTGAGCCCTGCTTTGCCGCGCTGATTAACGTGGATTGGTACAAATGTTGGTTATTTGAAAACTCATTGGCAAGCAGCGCCATCGCATCGGCGTTTTGATTATTGGCATAGACACGTAAATGGGCGATTGAATGGTGATAAGTTTGCACATTTGGCAATATTGCGCGCTCTGCCAAAGTTGCATAATACAGGTTTGGAAAAGCAGAAAACGCCTGTAACAGGCGTTTTTCGTTATAACAGTAACTTGAAGTAAGAAAGCTACTTAAAAAGAGGACAGTTAACCACTTCACTGTATTTCGTCAGGTGTTTGCTCGTCACTGTATAGTAAACGTAGCTCTAAGCGAGCATATTTATATTCAACAAATTCATACACGTTAGTTGCCATTGCCAAATTAAAATAATCTTCTGCTTTAAGCGGCTTATTATCAGCTACGGCATCTTTTGCCAGGTAGAAATACGCTTCACATAAACGCTCTAAGTACTCACGGTGGCTGGTTAAGTCTTTTTGCACATTAAGTAATAAATCGCGCTCGCTTAGCTCACCTAAAAAGTATTGTACAAGCTGATACGACCAACGTGATTTATCGAGTTTTTCAGCATGTTGCTGTAACTCGGTTAGCGCGCGCGTTGCATCTACTTCTCGCGTTGCTAAATAAACCCATACAGCACGATATGAATCGCTATCGTCAGCATTTAAGAATTTTTTTAAGTCGCGCTCTGCTAAATCAGGACGCGATCCGTAATAAAGTGCAATACCACGGTTTAAATAAGCATACTGATGTTCTGGTAATAGCTCGATTACCGCATCAAAGCTTTCATAGGCTTGTTCATACTGCATCGCTAAGGTGTAGTAAATTCCAGTAAAATTATACACTTCAGCAAAATCAGGCTTTAGCTTTAACGCATAGTTAAAATCAAGGCGAGCGAGTGTTGATAAACCAACGCTATCGTATAGTGCACCGCGTTTATGGTGTAGTGCGGCACGTTGCTCGGTGGTAATTTCAGGACTATTTAGCGCTTGATTAATACGTGCAATTTCCAACTCTTTACGGAAGTCGTGTTGTAATGGACCCGCAAAAGGCACATTAACAACCGGGTGGTCGCCCTGTTCAACATCATTTGTCGCCTGACAGCCGACTAGGCTCGCGCCTATCGCTAAAGTTGCAAGAAGCCGTTTCAATTTATTCACTAAAATCTATCCTTAAAATTAACTGCTCTGCTATTAGAGCATAAAAAAAGGGGCTATTCAGCCCCTTTTTTATCGCTAAGTCTTATTTAGTCGACTTATTCTTCTGATGCTTTTTCTTCAGCGTTTGCTTCAGCTGGTGCGTCGTCTTTCTTAAGCGCTTCTTTGATGCTTAGACGTACACGGCCTTGGCGGTCAACTTCAAGTACTTTAACTTGTACTTCGTCGCCTACTTTTAGGTGATCAGCTACGTTGTTTACACGCTCTTCACTGATTTGTGAAATGTGGACTAGGCCATCTTTACCTGGTAGTACGTTAACAAATGCACCGAAGTCTACGATACGAACAACTTTACCAGAGTAGATAGTACCTACTTCTAATTCAGCAGTTAATTGCTCAACACGTGCGATTGCAGCGCGTGCGCTTTCGCCGTTAGTTGCAGCAATTTTAACTGTACCGTCATCTTCGATTTCGATTGTTGTACCCGTTTCTTCAGTAAGTGCACGGATTGTTGCGCCACCTTTACCGATAACATCAGCAATTTTCTTAGGTGGAATGTTAACAACATAGATACGCGGTGCAAACTCAGAAAGCTCTTCGCTTGGCTTGTCGATTGCTTGGTCCATTACTGAAAGAATGTGCATACGAGCCGCTTTTGCTTGGTTAAGCGCGATTTGCATGATTTCTTTGTTGATACCTTCAATCTTGATATCCATTTGAAGTGCAGTTACACCTTCTGATGAACCTGCTACTTTAAAGTCCATATCACCTAAGTGATCTTCATCACCTAAGATGTCAGAAAGAACAACGAAGTCGTCGCCTTCTTTCACTAGACCCATTGCTATACCAGCAACAGACGCTTTAGTTGGTACACCTGCATTCATAAGCGCAAGTGAAGTACCACACACTGATGCCATTGAAGAAGAACCATTTGATTCAGTGATTTCTGAAACCACACGAACTGAGTACGGGAACTCTTCAAGGCTTGGCATTACTGCAGCAATACCACGCTTCGCTAGGTTACCGTGACCGATTTCACGACGCTTAGGTGAACCTACAAAACCAGTTTCACCAACACAGTATGGAGGGAAGTTATAGTGAAGCATGAAACGATCAGTCTTAGTACCTGTTAGGTCGTCGATCATCTGAGCATCACGTTCTGTACCAAGTGTTGCAGTTACAAGTGCTTGCGTTTCACCACGAGTGAAGATAGCTGAACCGTGAGTACGTGGAAGTACACCCGTCATTACGTCTAGTGCACGAACCATGTCTGGTTCACGACCGTCGATACGCTTTTCGCCAGCAATGATGCGGCCACGTACGATTTTCTTCTCTAGAGAACCGAATAATTTACCTACTTCTTGCTCGTCTAGTGATTCGTCTTCTGCTAGTTCTGCTGTTAGTTTTTCAACAACTTCAGCTTTTGCAGCAGAAATGGCTTCTTTACGTGCTACTTTGTCAGTGATTAAGTAAGCTGCGCCTACTTTCTCTTCTGCAATCGCTGCAATCTTGTCAGCAAGTGTTACGTTCTTCTCTGGAGCAGTCCAATCCCATGCTGGCTTACCCGCTTCAGCTTGGAATTCATTGATTGCTTTAATCGCTGCTTGTGATTGCTCGTGGCCGTATACAACCGCACCAAGCATCACGTCTTCAGAAAGCACTTCAGCTTCTGATTCAACCATAAGTACTGCGTTTTCAGTACCTGCAACAACTAGGTCTAGTTTACTTTCAACTAGCTCAGTTGCTGATGGGTTAAGTACATACTGGTCATTGATATAACCAACGCGCGCTGCACCAAGTGGACCATTAAATGGAATACCAGAAATAGCAAGTGCCGCAGAAGTACCGATTAACGTTACGATGTCAGGCTTGATTTCTGGGTCAATTGAAACAACTGTTGCAATTACTTGTACTTCGTTTACGAAACCGTCTGGGAAAAGTGGACGGATTGGACGGTCGATTAGACGTGCTGTAAGTGTTTCGCCATCGCTTGGACGACCTTCACGCTTAAGGAAACCACCTGGGATACGACCAGCAGCGTACATACGCTCTTGGTAGTTAACTGTGAGTGGGAAGAAATCTTGACCAGGTGCCGCTTCGCGCTTACCTACTACTGATACAAGTACTGCTGTATCACCGATGCTCGCGATAACTGCTGCATCTGCTTGACGAGCAACTGCGCCCGTCTCTAAAGTCACTTCATGTTGACCAAACTGAAATTTTTTAATAATTGGTTGCATTAAAAAATCCTTTATTTTGTATAGCTATTTGAATAACACCAATTACAGTAGTTAATCGTATTTGACGATAAATTAAGCGAGCAAAATCGATTAACTACTACAATTGGCATCAGTTTATTAAGTGAATGATTTAGCGTTGTTTAGCACCAAGCATTTCACTTGTGCGCTAGTATACTGCATAGCGCGAAAGATGGTAGTGTCGCAGCGTAAAAAAGCAGCCTATGTCATGTTTTTTTATGCCAAATGGCAAGGTGTTAATCTTATATATTGTTAAATTTCAGACACAAAAAAAGCAGCCGAAGCTGCTTTTTTTGGCATCAAAGTGATTAGCGACGTAGGCCAAGCTCTTTGATTAGCGCTGAATAACGCCGGGCGTCTTTACGCTTTAGGGTGTCAAGAAGCGGGTTTATGAAAGTACGTTGACTTACAAGCACTACTCTTACTTCTTTGAATGAAGCTTTATTTTAAAACGTATAAACGCGAATTTCAGACACAAAAAAAGCAGCCGAGGCTGCTTTTTTGGCATCAAAGTGATTAGCGACGTAGGCCAAGCTCTTTGATTAGCGCTGAATAACGCTCAACGTCTTTACGCTTTAGGTAGTCAAGAAGGTTACGACGTTGACTTACTTTGCGAAGAAGACCACGACGTGAGTGGAAATCGTGCTTGTGATCAGCGAAGTGACCTTGAAGCTTGTTGATATCGAAAGTTAAAAGTGCAACTTGTACTTCTGGTGAACCAGTATCGCCTTCAGCACGTGCAAATTTAGCAACGATTTCAGCTTTTTCTTGAATGCTTAGCATTGTTAGACTCCAAAATTTAGTGAGTTAATTGAATTTACTTTAGCCGATCACTAATTCAGCCAAAGCGTTTAAGCTGGCGTATTCTACCAGCATTTAAAATTACTACAAGTAGCAGTAAATACTTTATTGCTAAGCGTTAGATAATCCACGCTTAGATTTAAGTTGGCCGTCACTATTGCGCTCACCAATGCCCATAAAGCGGTTATCGCTTTGACGGATAACTTTAAACTCACCGTCGGGTAGGTTTGGCATAGTTGCCGCCTGACCATGACTAAACGCTTTCGCCTGCCCATCGGTTACCAACACTTCTGTCATACCATATAATGCGGTATCCATTGGCAATAATAATGGATCAAGCTTTTCGCTCGGTGTGATGTCGTTTGCTTTTGCGTCATCAAGAATCGCTTGTAATTCGTCAAGCGTCATCATTTGTTCAGCCGGATAATGACCCACTGCACTGCGATGCAGCATAATAACGTGTGCGCCACAGCCTAGCTTTTCACCTAAATCGTCAACAATAGTGCGAATGTAAGTGCCTTTACTCACATGCGCGGTCATTTGAATTTCGTTATTGTCAAAATCAACTTCGTCTAGGGTTAAACTAAACACATTGATTTTACGGCACTTACGTGGCACTTCGATGCCTTGTCTTGCATAGTAATATAAAGGTTTGCCTTCATATTTCAGCGCCGAGTACATCGATGGGTATTGGTCCGATTCGCCTTCAAATGATTTCACTGCATCAACTAACTGCTGCTTAGTGATATTAACTGGCTTAGTTTCAACAATTTCGCCATCTGAATCTGAGGTGTCAGTGCGTTCGCCCAACTTAGCACGCACCACATAGGTTTTATCAGTATCTAACAAAAACTGCGAAAACTTGGTCGCTTCACCAAAACAAATTGGCAACATGCCTGTTGCCAGTGGATCAAGTGCACCGGTATGTCCTGCTTTTTGCGCAAAGTAAATGCCCTTAGCAATTTGCAGTGCTTTACTTGATGAGATGCCAGTTGGTTTGTTTAACAGTAAAATGCCGTCAATTGCACGACCTTTTTGCCTACGCCCCATTAGTCTTCTTGACCTTCTTGTGGCTCATCGCCACGCTTTTCGTTGTCGTCGCGAATTACTTGATCAACTAAATTCGAAATGCGCATACCTTCTAATAATGAAGTATCCATTACGAACTTAATTTCAGGCACAATACGTGCGCGAATACGTTTACCAAGTAATGAACGTACAAAGCCCTGTGCTTCGCCTAAAATTTTCATGATCAGTTTTGACTTTTCTTCGTCGTGATCATTAAGCGTTGTAACAAACACTTTGGCGTACGATAAATCACGTGATACTTCTACTGCGCTCACAGTGATCATACCAAGACGTGGATCTTTAATTTCACGTTGTAAAATAAGTGCCACTTCTTTTTGGATCTGTTGACCCACTCTATCTGTACGAGAAAATTCTCTCATAAACTTTTCTTATTCCTCTTAAATACTATTTGAGAAAATAGCATAAAGGGGGCATAAAGCCCCCAAAGAATTATCTAATTATTGAAGTGAAAGTTACAGGCTACGCTGAACTTCAACAACTTCAAATACTTCGATTTGGTCACCAACTTTAACGTCGTTGTAGTTCTTAACACCGATACCACATTCCATACCGTTACGAACTTCTTGAACGTCGTCTTTAAAGCGGCGTAGTGATTCAAGTTCACCTTCGTAGATAACAACGTTATCACGTAGAACACGAATTGGGTTATTGCGCTTAACAAGACCTTCAGTAACCATACAACCAGCGATTGCACCAATTTTCGGTGACTTAAACACGTCACGTACTTCTGCAAGACCAATGATCTCTTGCTTGAATTCTGGTGCAAGCATACCTGACATTGCTTGCTTAACTTCATCGATAAGGTCGTAGATTACGCTGTAGTAACGTAAGTCTAGGTTTTCGCTATCGATTACTTTACGTGCTGATACGTCGGCACGCACGTTAAAGCCAACAACGATTGCATTTGACGCTGCTGCAAGTGTTGCATCAGTTTCAGTGATACCGCCAACACCAGTACCAACAATCTTAACTTTAACTTCATCTGTAGAAAGCTTAACAAGTGCATCAGAGATTGCTTCTACTGAACCTTGTACGTCTGCTTTAAGTACTACGTTCACTTCAGACACATCACCTTCGGTCATGTTAGAGAACATGTTCTCAAGCTTCGCTTTCTGCTGACGTGCAAGTTTCACATCACGGAATTTACCTTGACGATAAAGTGCAACTTCACGTGCTTTACGCTCGTCTTTAACAACTGTTGCTTCATCACCAGCCGCAGGCACACCTGAAAGACCTAGAATCTCAACAGGGATTGACGGGCCCGCTTCTTTAATTTCTTTACCATCTTCGTCGCGCATCGCACGAACACGGCCGTACTCTAGACCACACAGTACGATATCGCCTTGCTTAAGCGTACCTGATTGAACAAGTACAGAAGCAACAGGACCGCGACCTTTATCTAGACGTGATTCGATAACCACACCAGATGCCATGCCTTCATGAACAGCTGTTAGTTCAAGTAGCTCTGACTGCATTAGAATTGCTTCTAATAAATCATCAACACCAGTACCTACTTTCGCAGAGATATGAACAAACTGTACGTCACCACCCCAATCTTCAGGGATTACGTCGTGCTGTGAAAGCTCGTTCTTAACGCGATCTGGATCTGCGCCTTCTTTATCGATTTTGTTCACTGCAACAATCAGTGGTACTTCAGCTGCTTTCGCGTGCTGTACTGCTTCGATTGTTTGTGGCATTACGCCATCGTCTGCTGCAACTACAAGTACTACGATATCCGTTGCTTTCGCACCACGTGCACGCATTGAGGTAAACGCTGCGTGACCCGGAGTATCTAGGAAAGTGATCATGCCGTTGTCTGTTTCAACGTGGTATGCACCAATGTGCTGCGTAATACCACCGGCTTCACCGTCTACTACGTTCTTAGAACGGATGTAGTCAAGTGTTGATGTTTTACCATGGTCAACGTGACCCATAACAGTAACAACTGGTGCACGTGGCGCTTGCTCACCGTCTGCACCACGATCTGAAAGTACTTTCTCTTCCAGCTCGTTTTCTTTAACCAATACAACTTTGTGACCCATTTCTTCAGCAACAAGTGATGCTGTTTCTTGGTCTAGTACTTGGTTAATTGTTACCATTTCGCCCATTTTCATCATGGTCTTGATAACTTCAGTACCTTTAACCGCCATACGAGAAGCAAGTTCAGCTACTGTGATTGTTTCGCTGATGCGAACGTCACGCGTTACTTCTTGAGTTGGTTTTTGGAAACCGTGTTGCAGTGACTGAGGCGCTTTAAGCTTGCCCTTTTTACCTGCTTTACCTTTACCGCGTGGTGCAGGTGCATCTTCTTTTTTCTTTTTCTTCTTGCCTGAACGACGGGCTGACTGTTCTTCTTTCATGTCAGACTCGTCTTCAGCAAGACGCGCTGCTTCAGATGAAGTGCTGTGGTAATCCGCCGTTTCTTCACGACGTTTACGCTCTTCTTCTTCCGCTTTCCAACGCGCTTCGTTTTCTTCAGCTAAACGCTTCGCTTCTTCTTCAGCACGCTTTGCTTCTTCTTCAACTTTACGCTTAGCCGCTTCTTCAGCTTCGCGTTGAAGACGTTCTTCTTCCGCTTTTTCTTCAGCGGTCATCTTAGGTGCTTCAGGTGCCTTTGCTTTTGGCTCAGCATTTGCTTTTGCTTTACGTTCAGCTTCTTCTTTTGCTTTGCGTTCTGCTTCTTGCTTCGCTTTCAATTCAGCCTCTTGCTTTGCTTTTAACTCTGCTTCTTGCTGTGCTTGTTGCTCAGCTTCGATACGTGCCTGCTCTGCTGCTTGCTCAGCCGCCTGCTCTTCTAGTGCACTTTTCTTAACATAAGTGCGCTTTTTACGTACTTCTACTTGCACTGACTTTGCTTTGCCTGAGCCACTTGGCACACTTAATGTGCTTTTGCTCTTACGCTGTAACGTCATGCGCGTTGGTGCACTTGTACCTTCACCACCATGTGCGCGGCTTAAATGATCAAGTAACTGCGCTTTTTCATCTTCAGTAACTTGATCTGACGGAGATTTCTCAATTCCAGCGTCTTTGAACTGTTGCACTAGTTTATCAACAGTTGTACCTATGTCGCTGGCGAGTTTATCAATACTTACTTCTGCCATTATTTACTTTACCTCCGTCAATAATTATTCGTCGCCAAACCAGCAAATATTACGTGCAGCCATGATTAGCTCACCCGCTTGTTCTTCGCTTAGTTCAGTAATGTCTACAAGTTCGTCCACACCTTGCTCTGCAAGATCTTCAAGGGTAACTACACCTTTGCTCGCCATTACGAATGCGAGGTGACGATCTAGACCTTCTAGGCCTAATAAGTCTGCTGCAGGCTCTGCGCCCTCTAGAGACTCTTCTGTTTTAAGTGCTTGCGTAGTTAACGCAGCCTTTGCGCGCTCGCGAAGCTCTTCTACTGTTGCTTCATCTAAGCCTTGAATTTCAAGGAATTCAGCTACAGGTACATAAGCTACTTCTTCAAGTGAAGAGAAGCCTTCTTGAATTAAGAACTCTGCAAAATCGTCGTCGATATCCAGACCTTCAGTGAATAAAGAAACCAGCTTATCTGACTCTTCTTCATTCTTCTTCTGCATATCTTCCACTGTCATTACGTTTAGTTCCCAGCCAGTTAATTGACTTGCTAAACGTACGTTTTGACCATTACGGCCAATCGCTTGCGCTAGATTATCGGCTTCTACTGCGATATCCATTGAACGCGAATCTTCATCAACAACAATCGACGCTACCTCGGCAGGTGCCATTGCGTTAATTACGTATTGCGCTGGGTTATCATCATAAAGCACGATATCAATACGTTCGTTTGATAGCTCAGTTGATACGGCTTGTACACGTGCACCACGCATACCTACACACGCACCTACTGGATCAATACGCTTGTCGTTTGACTTAACCGCAATCTTGGCACGTGATCCTGGATCACGCGCTGCAGATTTAATTTCAATCATCTCTTCGCCAATTTCTGGCACTTCGATGCGGAAAAGTTCAATTAGCATGTCAGGCTTAGAACGCGTTACAAATAATTGTGCGCCGCGCGCTTCTGGCTTAACTGCATAAAGTAAACCACGTACACGGTCGCCCGGACGGTGGTTTTCACGTGGTAACATATCATCACGGTAAATAACCGCTTCTGCATTGTTACCTAAATCAAGTACGATTGCGTCACGCGTTGCTTTTTTAACAACACCGGTGATCATCTCACCTTCTTGATCTTTGTACGCTTCAACAACCAATGCGCGCTCAGCTTCACGTACTTTCTGCACGATTACTTGCTTCGCAGTTTGTGTTGTAATACGGTCAAACTTAACTGATTCAATTTGTTCTTCAACAAAATCGCCAAGCTGGATTTCAGGTTCATCAACCTGCGCAGCTTCAAACGTAATCTCGCGGAAAGGATGCTCTAAACTACCGTCTTCTTGTGGCTCTACCACCATCCAACGACGGAACGTATCGTATTCACCTGTTTTTTGGTCGATACTTACACGTACGTCAATATCACCTTCGTGCTTTTTCTTTGTCGCTGTCGCTAGTGCGAACTCTAGTGCTTCAAAAATTTTATCTCGTGGTACTGCTTTTTCATTCGAAACAGCTTCTGCCACCAAAAGTATTTCTTTTGCCATCTTCTTGCCTCGCTTGCCCTATTCCTTTCGCACGATTAAAACTTAGCGATGATGTTCGCTTTTTCAACATTCGATAGCATGATCATACAATCCGTACCGTCGATGTTAAGCGTAATCATATCGCCATTAACCTGGGTTAAGTCGCCTTTAAAATTGCGGCGACCGTCTTGTGGAAGCTTAGTGCGTAAACGCACTTCTTCACCTGTGGCTTTAACAAAGTGTTCTGGTTTAAATAATGGTCTGTCAATGCCTGGCGAAGATACTTCCAAGTTAAATTCATTCGTTATCGGATCTTCAACGTCTAAGATAGCGCTAATTTGCCTGCTGACATCGGCACAGTTATCTACATTTACGCCGTTTTCATGATCGATATACACGCGCAGCGTCGAATTGCGGCCCGCTTGCGCCAACTCTAAGCCCAATAATTCAAAGCCCATATCTTCAATGGTAGGCTCAAACATCGCTATTAAATCTTGTTCGAGTTTAGTCACAACATCTCTCCGTACAAACAAAAAAAGGGCATATGCCCCAACTTCTAGCGTTTCAGATACAACAACGCCCCGAACCAAGCGGGGCGTCACATCAAAAACTAATCTGTGTGGCCGTTGGCCAAGCTTGGTGCGGGTCGAAAACCAAATTAGGCAAATACTCTTTGCCTAAACGCAAAACGCGCATTAAGTAATGCGCGCAAGTTACAAAAGTAACAGGTAGTTGGTTGCGGGAGCCGGATTTGAACCGACGACCTTCGGGTTATGAGCCCGACGAGCTACCAGGCTGCTCCATCCCGCGCCAATGACTACTTAGTTAGTCACGCAGTGCACGACTAAAAATATGGTGAGGATTATAAGCTTCCATAAGTCAATAAGCAACCTCTTATCAAGCTTTTATTGTTGCGATAATGTTAAATAAAAAACAATTAAAAAAATCATTAAATTCAGAAAAAGCCATAAACGCCGTGCTACACTCGCGCTCCCCTGAAAAAGAACCATACGTTGCCACCGCCGCCTATTTGCCAAAAGCCAATGCTTTTGCAGCGGTATAAGTGCGTTGCGTATGCCGAGACAACTTTTTAAGGGAAACCATAATGATAAAAAAAGCACTTTTTTCAGCCATCGCATTGAGCTTTGCCACGACAACACTTGCCGATACCTGTGAGGGCTTTGGCCCGCAAACACCGCGCGATATTGATAACCTAGTTGGCGAGAATAAAGTAGTTTTCAGCAAAGCACCGGCCAAAGAACAGCTTAACTTATGTAATATCCACTTCCATAAAAATGCCGAACACAAAGCGAAAGATTTTTCTTTATTTGCAGGTGACGGTAAATATGGCGGTTACCAATGTAATATCTCTGAGTCACTTAGTGCCGCTGAATTAAAAGCGCCAAAAGGTAAAATTTGTAAAGGCTTAAAACCGGGGGACACCATTGAAGTGCATTGGGTACACACCTCATGTGATGTTAAACCGGGTAAAGGTTTAGGTTCATGCTTAAGTGAAAAATGTGCAAATCCAGACCTACGCGTAGAAACTCAAGTATTTACCTTAGTAAATGATGACGATGCACTGGATTTTAACGACTTAAGCTACGACGGCAATGTCGTAAACGGTTATCACCAAGCTAAACATATTCCAAATAACACGGGTGCGCCAGTTGAGTTTTTAGGTTCAACTACAGGCCCAAGCTTTAGCGAAAAATCATGTTCACCACTTCAAGTTACATGGAATGTACGTCCACAGTGTGCAAAGCTAAACATCAATACTATTGGTAAATGGTGTGAAGCGAACGTTTTTAAAGAAGATCACGCGCATGGCGTGCGTCAGTTAGTAACCAACCCAACGTTATTAGCGCCAATTAACTAAGTTTTCGTTTCACGCTAACATAGCTTGTTACATTTGTTTTATGAAGGGTAATTTAATTACCCTTTTTTCTGCTTGACTTCATTCCCATTCCAAACGAATCTATAACTTCTTAAACGAATACTTACATTGAAAATAAATGACACTCTTTAACTCGCATCTAGTATGGAATACATGGCAGGCCAACACGGTCAATGCCCTGCTACGTCGTACTTAACGCGGTTAAATGATTTAACCGCAGGTAAAAGCGGTTAGTCACTCCCTCTCACTTCTTTTATCTGCCAAATTTAGGAACGCTATTATGCCTGTTAAGGTATCGTATTTTTTTGTCGTGCTAATTTGGTCAACCACGCCGCTTGGCATTGTATGGAGCAGTGATTCTATTCCGCCAACCATGTCGGTATTTTTGCGCATGTTAATCGCCCTAGTGCTTGGCGCATTTGTAATGGCGATTGCGAATATTCGCTTACCTTGGCATGGCAGAGCGATAAAGTTATACGCCTATTCAGCGCTTGGCATTTATGGCGGCATGATGCTCAGTTACTTTGCAGCGCAGTCCGTGCCTTCTGGCGTTATTTCACTGGTTTTTGGCCTTGCACCAATTTTATCGGGCTTGCTAGCACAGCGTATTTTAAATGAAGCCAAATTTAGCAAAGTAAAAGTGATTGCCTTAATGCTCTCGGTGTGCGGTTTAGCGCTAGTGTGTAAAGATCAACTCGCTGGCGGTTCGGTGTTTGATGTGGGTCTTTTGTGTGTACTCGCTGCGGTGTGTTTCTTTAGCTTAAGCGGTGTGATGGTTAAAACCGTAAAGCTGGCTATTCATCCAATGGCAACCACCTTTGGCGCACTCATTATTGCAACGCCTCTATTTTTTATCACTTGGTTACTGGTGGATGGTACCTTTGCGCCGAGCGGTTGGAGTCATCGAGCCATCGCCTCAATTTTATATTTAGGTGTATTTGGTTCGCTACTTGGCTTTTTGGCGTATTTTCATGTGTTACAAAAGTTAGAAGCCAGCACGGTTGCCTTGATCACACTGATTACACCAGGGTTTGCCATTGCATTGGGTACACTGTTAAACAATGAACCTCTGTCACCCTCACTAATTATTGGCGCGGTGATTATTGTCACTGGTCTTGGTTTATTTCAATTTGGCGATAAACTACTTAAAAGCAAAAAAAGAAGTGCATTGCGATATGACTAATACTTTATATATCACTGGAGCAGGTGTAAGTAGTGCCAGTGGTATACCGACCTTTCGTGGCGAAGACGGTTTTTGGACCATTGGCAGCAATAATTACACGCCACAAGAGATGGCAACCCGTGCCATGTATCAACATAATCCGGCGGAGTTTTTGGCTTGGTATTACACGCGTTTTGTAACTTACCGCAACCACGGCCCCAACAAGGCACACTATTGGCTAGCCGACAAAAACCTCATTACACAAAATATAGATGGCCTTGATGGCAAAGCGGGCAATCAACATTACATTTCAATTCATGGCCGTATTGATCACGTTACGCTTTATCATGAACAAGGGCCGGTTGTTGAACGTTT
Organism: Pseudoalteromonas sp. XMcav1-K; assembly: GCF_044005875.1. Lineage (NCBI taxonomy): Bacteria > Pseudomonadati > Pseudomonadota > Gammaproteobacteria > Alteromonadales > Pseudoalteromonadaceae > Pseudoalteromonas > Pseudoalteromonas sp. XMcav1-K. Next base: position 44,314 of record NZ_JBIPJE010000036.1, read on the forward strand.
TAACGCGCCATGGCAGGACGTTGACGAGCAAAACCTTAAAACATCATTGCTCGATATTTTTAAGATTTCAAAACACGGGCCAGAGCTCAATGTGTCACTAAAACCTTATGTTTTACTGTTTGATGAATTTTATACCGATTTGTACCAAATCACTGAGGCGCAAAACCGCATGTATAACGCCGATAAAATGGTATTCATCGGCACATCGTTTAGTGTCAACATTACACAAATGGCGCTCGAAGTGGCACGTCAAAATGCTATTCCAATTGAGATAGTTGACCCCAATCCGGCTCATGTATTACACAGCGATGTCACTTACCACCAAATGACGGCGCTAGAATACATTGAAAAAATAGGCTAGCGGTTTCGCGCTACTGCGCTCTTCACCAATTCAAATGGCACGGTATCGTATACCGCATACCCTGCCATTTTTGACGCTTTTACTTTTGTGAACACAGGTTGTGTTAAGCCTGTTAAAAATCGCGCGGCTAGCGTATCGCTTAATTCAAACCCTTGCCCATTTAATGCAATATCTAATGGTGTTAAATAACCATTGATTTGATTTTCTATGAGCTGTTTTTGCGTATCAATATATTGCAACTTAGCAACTTGCCCACGGCACACACTGCAATGACCACACTGCTGTGGCGCACCTTGATCATCAAAATAGCGCGCCAAATTGTAACTTAAACACGTGTCTAGCTGAAAATAGCGCAACATGGTGTTGATACGCGCCACTTCGCTTTTTTCATTACTCGCAAAATAATCTGTTAGCTGACTAAGCAGCTCATTATTATCTAATAAGCTAGAATTAACGGCATAAACATCTACAAGCTGTTTGCTTTCAAGCTCAATATCGCCCTGCTCGTGTAAATACTCAAGTGCCGACAATACTCGCGAACGGTCAAGCCCAGATTGCATGGCAAACTCACTAACATCGATACTGCCCCACTTTTTCTTAAAGTCAGTTGCATCAAATAACTGGTTTAAAAATGCTTGTCGCTCGGGATTAAATTTAGCTAAGACGCTTGCTTTATCCGATTTGAAAAAATAGCGATACTCAGCAAAATAACTGTACTTGCCGGTTAATAAACCTAACAGCTCACATTGTACGAGTACCGTTTTTAACGTTAACTGGCGAATGTTTGTTGTCTGTGACAGTGAATAAATTTGGCACTGCCATAAATTATCTTGGCTTTGCTCGCGTATGTCGTTAAAAAACCGCTGCAAACTCGTTGCTTCAGGCGTATCACCGTAGACAAAGTTTTCAAGCGTAGTTACATCATCGAGATTACCCAATACAAAGCAATTAGATGGGTTGCCATCACGCCCCGCTCGGCCAATTTCTTGCGAATAGTTTTCGATTGATTTCGGTAAATCATAATGCACCACAAAGCGAATATCGCTTTTATCAATACCCATGCCAAAGGCGATGGTTGCAACAACCACTTGATTGTCGCTTTGCATAAATTGATTTTGAATCATTTGACGTTGCTCAGCGCCAAGACCAGCATGATACGCGACTGCATTAATTCCCTGATCAGCAAGTATGGTTGCGACAGATTCTGCAGTTTGCTGCAACGTCACATACACAATGCCACAACCCTGTTGTGACTTTACAACATCAACTAGTTGCTGTGTTTTTTGCCCCGCAACCGCTGGGATCACCGATAAATCGAGATTATGACGATAAAAACCCGTTTGCACTATATGCTGTTGCTGGATTTGAAATTTAGCCGCCATATCCTGTTTAACTTTTTTTGTTGCGGTCGCCGTTAACAGTAATACCAGCGGAATATTCAGCTCTTCACGGTACTGCGGCAATTTTAGATAATCAGGCCTAAAGTTGTGACCCCATTCCGAAATACAGTGGGCTTCATCAACCACCAGCATAGAAATCGCAACCGAGTTAATAAACTGCCTAAACCGTTCGTTTTTAAAGCGCTCTACCGACACCATAAGAATTTTTATTTCGCCTTGCCTTACACGATTAACCACATCAAAGTAACTATCTTTATCAAGGCTCGAATCTAAACTCGCGGCTGCAATGCCTTTGCTATTAAGAAAATCCACCTGATCTTTCATCAGTGCGAGCAAGGGTGACACCACTAAGGTTAAATGCGGTAACAACAGCGCGGTAAGTTGGTAACACAAAGACTTACCTGAGCCGGTAGGAAATACAGCAAGGCTTGAATGGCCTGCTAAAAGCTGCGAAATGGTTTGTCCTTGTCCTTCACGAAAAACATCAAAGTTAAAATGGTGTTTTAGCGCTTGCTGTAACTGTGTTTGATTCATTTGGGCTCACTGAAAAATAATAATAGGCTGGCAACTACAAGTTTATCGCAAAATCATGTTGCGAAAGGTAAAACTTTACTACAATCGCGCTCTTTGAGCTAATACAAGCAATTTACAATGACCTATTCAGAGATAGAACAACAAACCATTGCCATCGTTGATAAGCAACTTGATGCCTACAATAACCGCGATATTGATGCGTTTGCTGCAACCTACCACGATGACGTAGAAATTCATGCATTTCCTGGCGGATTGCAGTATCAGGGCAAAGACGAATTAATCAAACGGTATGGTGCTAAGTTTGCGTCGCTAGTGTATTTAAATGCTACATCGTTAAACCGTATTGTAAATGACAATTTTCTGGTCGATAAAGAGCGTGCCTGTAGCGCATCACAAGACCCAAATATTATTGATACCGATGTCGTGGTGATTGCGAGCTACCAAATTGAAGACGGTTTAATTAAACGCGTATCCTTTATGCGTGACTAAAACCTTTAAAAACTAACAAAAGGGTCAACTGTGAAACGACTATTTATGGTGTGTTTAGGCGGTAAAGTAAGCGGCTGCAATATCGAAATGCATGATATTCGTTTTGTCGTAGGTGAAACCATAGAGCAAACGTTTAATGCGCTGAAACAGCAATGGTGTGGCGATAAAGCCAAGGTGCATATGGACAGTTACTGTGAAATAAAACACATTGACGGCTTTGAAATTTCGCTCTCAGAGCACCCAGAGCCAAGTCAACACACCCTGTTTTTTGTTAATTTAGGTGCGTATTACCCTGATCACATTATGGAGCAACACAGTTTTGAATTAATCGTGGCGCAATCACCCGAACAAGCAAAACAAATCGCGCTTTCGCGTGTGCCGAACAATTTATCGAAACCACATAAAGACCGTTTAATGGCGGTGGATGATTTATTATCTGTGAACTTAATTGATGGTTTTTATATCAAATTAAGCTATTCAGGCAAGCGCCAAGCAATCAAACCAGATTGGTTTGGTTATCACCCACTATAACTACGACTATTTTCGTAAAATTCAACTACTATTGCATTTAGGGCAAAAATTAACAAATCTAAATCACACTTTTGATCTCATGGTTTTGTATTAATTTCATAAAAACCAGACAAATGTCCTGTCATGAAAATTCTAAGCTATTGAAATATAGCTATTAACATCCATTTACATAGCTAACCCAGGTGGCAGACAAGCAATCACCTTGCTTATAACCATTTACTATTAACTTATAGCTTTTTAGTAATTTATTAGTTTTTGTTTCACATTAAATTAACAATAGATCCTCATTTGGGTCCAAAATGGCAACATCACAATAATTCTAGGGAATACTATGAATAATAATAAATTATTAAAAAAGAGCTTATTAGCCACGCTAGTACCGCTCGCAATCAGCGCTAACGCAAATACATTAAGCGAACCTTCACAACTTGCTGAAGTACAAGCTAAATTAGTGGGTCAAGCTCAGCTTTCGACACAATTCATTATTAAATACAAAACGCAAACCGCTGCAGAATTTGCACATACTGCAGATACGCAATCTTTTGCACCGCGCGCTTCAGCACAATCGTTTGTATCAAACTTCAAATCGAAGCTTAAAAAGCAATCTCGCTACGTACGACCTATGGCTATGCAAGGCCTTCACGTAGTTAAAGTAGACGGCAAGCTATCTGCACAAGAAACACAGCAATATATGCAAGACATGATTGCATCTGGTGATATTGAATACATTGAAATCGACCAAATGTTACAACCATTTGCTACGCCTAATGATCCGCAATATTCAGATCAGTGGCACTACTATGAAGCAAACGGTGGCCTTAACTTACCGAGCGCATGGGATAAAGCAACAGGTGCTGGCGTAACTGTTGCGGTACTTGATACAGGTTACCGTCCACACGCAGATTTAAATGCAAACCTATTACCTGGTTACGATATGATTTCAAATACTTTCGTAGCAAACGATGGCGGCGGTCGTGATAACGATGCACGCGATCCAGGTGATGCAACTACAACGGGTGAATGTGGTACAGATAGCTCAGGTCAACCAGTACCACGCTCAGATCAAAGTTCAAGCTGGCACGGTACTCACGTAGCAGGTACGGTTGCAGCAGTGGCGAATAACGGCGAAGGTGTTGCAGGTGTAGCATACGACGCGAAAGTTGTGCCAGTGCGTGTACTTGGTAAATGTGGTGGTTTAACGTCAGATATCGCTGACGGTATTATTTGGGCATCTGGTGGCTCAGTTTCTGGCACCACAGCGAATGCTAACCCTGCATCTGTTATTAATATGAGCTTAGGTGGTTCAGGTGCGTGTAGCGCGACCACACAAGCAGCAATTAACACTGCCCGTGCAAATGGCGCAGTAGTTGTAATTGCAGCAGGTAACGATAACGATAACTCTGCAAACTACAACCCAGGTAACTGTTCAGGCGTTGTAAACGTCGCTTCAGTTGGCCGTAACGGTGGCCGTGCATACTATTCAAACTATGGTGCAAATATTGATGTTGCAGCACCAGGTGGCGCACAGAGCTTTGCAAACGATCCTGAAGGCGTTCTTTCAACTTACAACTCAGGTTCAACAGGCCCAGGTAGCGACAGTTATGCATACTCGCAAGGTACATCAATGGCAGCGCCACATGTTGCCGGTGTTGCTGCGTTAATCAAACAAGCAAAACCATCTGCTACACCTGATGAAATTGAACAAATCCTAAAATCAACAACGCGTTCATTCCCTGCTACATGTAACAACTGTGGTACCGGTATTGTTGATGCACTTGCTGCTGTAAATGCGGCGTCTGGCGACACTACTACACCACCAACAGGCGATAACGTGTTAGAAGATAAGGTTGCTAAAACTGGTCTTTCTGGCGCTAAAAACGCACAGTCGTTCTTCACCATGGAAGTACCATCTGGCGCAACTAACGTAACTTTCACGTTAGCAGGTGGCTCGGGTGATGCAGACCTTTATGTGCGTGCTGGCAGCAAGCCAACGACCTCAAGCTATGAGTGCCGTTCATGGAACTCAGGTAACGGTGAAACTTGTTCTATTGATAACCCAACAGCAGGTACTTATCACGTAATGCTAAATGCATACGAAGCCTTCTCTGGTGCGTCACTAACAGGCAATATCACATCATCAACAACAGGAGGCACGAATGGTGGCGGCGGTTCAGTTGATAACGTATCAGCAAGTCGTGGCGCTTGGAGCCGTTACACAATTGACGTACCAGCAGGTATGTCAACGTTCACAGTAACGCTTTCAGGTGGTACAGGTGATGCAGATCTTTATATTCGCAACGGTAGCCAGCCAAGCACGTCATCATACGACTGTCGTTCATGGAACGATGGCAACACAGAAACCTGTACTATTAACAACCCAGGTGCAGGTACATGGCACATTGGCGCATATGGATACAGAGCATACTCTGGCGTAACCGTAGACGCACAATACAGACCTTAGAAAACTCTCTGAAGACAACAAAAGGCCGCACATGCGGCCTTTTTTATTAAGTGTAGAACTAGATTTTTAAAAACGACTTCATACGATTTTTTAATGTATAAAGCCATCGTAAATTTACGCTTCGCATCCCTTAACTGAATGAGCTTAAGGGTCTGCTAATTTGCTAAAAATAAGTTCGCAATAAACGTAACTAATTAGAATCTGTGGTTGATTTAAGCAGATGAAAGTGCTTAAACGTATGTATCCATCTGCTTCTTAGCCCGAACCAAATATGCTAATAAGATTCACGGCAAACGAGCCTAATTAAACATCTGATACATTGCTATTGTGGCATATCAAAAAGTGATTATTGTTCAGAATACACCCTACTTTATATTAATTTTGTTATACCAACCCAGTGCTTTAACTTACGATATACCGTTTCCTTCTCAATCGGTTTTGTCATGTAGTCATCCATACCAGCTGCCAAACATTTCTGCTCATCACCTTGCATTGCATTAGCAGTCATCGCAATTATGGGAATGTTTGCTGCACTTTTCCCTGCCTCGCCCGATTTAATCTTAGATGTGGTCTCATAACCGTCCATTTCTGGCATTTGGCAGTCCATAATAATTGCCGCATAGTCGCTTGGTTTATCCATCGCTTTAAGTGCTGCTAACGCATCGTGACCGTTTGAGGCAACATCGGCAGTGACTCCTAAGTTTTTCAAAACACTCAACGCGACCATCTGATTTACTGGATTATCTTCAACTAACAATACATGTACGTCATTAAAAATTGTGGTGTCTGTATCATTTAAACTAGTCGGCTGCTCACTTGCATCATCAGTGTGTTCAGATGATTTTTGCAACGTACTTTTAATTACTTTAATCAGGCCTTTTGGTGTTACGGGTTTTGCTAAAATCGCGCTAATATTACCCGCTTCACACGTATCATTATCGAATTGTTTATTAATTGGCGCCATTATAACTAGCTGTGTTTTATTAGTTTGCGTTAAGCGCGTTAATTGCTGTTGTAATAAGTCATTTTCATACAACTTTGCATCCATTAATACCAAGTCGATAGTTGCTAAATCACTACTTAAATGTGCCATTACCTGCTCAGCAGAATTGGCAACGATTGCGTTTGCTGACTCGCCCTCTAAAAGCTGTTTTATCACTTGGCAATTAGTGTCATTAGCGTCAGCAATCAACATCGTTAAAAACGCAAATAGTGGGCCATCGTTTACCTTTGTTGGCTGCGCGATGTTTTTCACTAAACAGGTGACATTAAAACAACTGCCCTCGCCTAATTTGCTGGTAACCGTTACATCCCCTTGCAGTAGATTACACAGTTTTCGTGTAATACTTAGGCCAAGCCCAGTGCCGCCGTATTTTCGTGTGGTCGATGCATCACCTTGACTAAATGCATCAAATAGCGAGGTTACTTTATCTTTGGCAATGCCGATGCCGGTATCTTGAATTTCGCAGTTTAACTGGCTGAACCCTATTTTTTCAGAGTCACAAAGCTCTGCACGGATCACAATTTGACCCGACTCGGTAAACTTAACAGCATTACTTAAAATATTGGTGAGTATTTGACGAATTCGCCCAGGATCGGAATTCACATGACTGACCGAAATGGCATTGATATCTAAAATAACCTCAACATCTTTTAACTGTGCATCAAGGGCCACAGATTCTGCGAGTTTTTCAAGTAAGTTACGTAGATCAAAATCAATGTATTCAAGTTCAATGCGATCTGCTTCTATTTTTGAAAAATCCAGAATATCGTTAATCAGCGTCAGTAACGACTTTGCACTTGAACTGGCAATGCTCACGCGGTGTGCTTGTTCATCCGAAAGCCTGCTGTCTTTTAACAGTTGCAGCATACCAATCACGCCATTCATTGGTGTGCGGATTTCATGACTCATATTGGCTAAAAATTCAGACTTTAACTTAGTTGCGGTTTCTGCTTTTTGTAAGGCAAGTTTGAGTTCTTTGGCTTGTTGCTCAAGCGACGCCGTTTTTTCAGCAACTTGCTCTTCTAATGCCACTACAAATTGCTTTTGTCGAGTTATCTCGCTTTGTTGTAAGCGAGTGCGCAGATATATCATTAAAAAAATCAATGCCCCGGCAAATAAAGTGTAAAGCGTATAAGCCCACCAGCTTTTAAAAGGCGAAGGCGCCACATTTAAATCGATTGAAAGCAGTTCATTACTCCATTTGCCTGCACTGTTAGTTGCTTTAACTTGCAAGGTGTAGCTGCCGCCATCCAGATTAGTAAATGACGCAATATTATTGTTACCTAACTCTATCCAGTTGTTATCGTACCCCTCAAGGCGATAGGCATACTGATTTTTGCTAGGCGCAGTAAAATCTAACACCGAAAACTCAAATGAAATAAAGTAATCTTGATACGACAGGTCGATTTCTTTCACATAAGCATACGGTTTATCGAGCTTTTTCTGCTCGCCCATTTTGCTAAACCCAGTCAGTACCACATTAGGTGATTTAACTTCGTTTTCTTCAAGATCAGTATTAAAGTATTCAACCCCACGTTGGCTACTCGTAAATAAGGTGTTGTTGGCAGCCACAACTAAACTATTTGCGTAATAATTTGCGCCTAAAATCCCTTCACTGCCATCATAGTTAACAACTTCATCGGTACTTGGGTTTAAGGTAGAAATACCCTTGTTAGTGGTGAGCCATAAGTTGCCGTTTTGATCATCTACCACAGCGCGAATTAACGATGTAGCGAGGCCATTTAACACGCTGTAATGCTTAAAGGTTTGGCTATTGGGTTGATATAAGTTGAGACCTTTTTGCGTTGCTATCCAAATCGCACCATTTTTGGCTTGGTAAATATCTTGTACGATACTACCCAATAAGGTTTGCTCATCGGCTTCATCCATTTTGTAAACGCGAAAACGCTGTTTATCAGCCAACCACAGGTTTACGCCATTGCCGGTGCCAACCCACATGTTGTTGTCGTTATCGCGCATTATTTTTAGCACTTCAGGGTGCGATAAGCCGTTGTTTTCGTCTAAATGTGTAAAGGTTTTATGCGTTGTGTTGTATACGTATACACCATTTTTGTATGTACCAATCCATAAGTTGCCTTGTTCATCGAGCGCTAACGCCCGTAACTCTCTAAATTCTTGGTAATTTTCAGCGGTTTTAGGGTAGCGGATGATTTCAATTTGCCCAGTTGCCAAATTGTATTTAGCAAGCCCTTGATCTTGTGCAACCCAAAGTAAATTGGTGCCTTGTTTTAATATAATGGGTTTTTCTACAGCGCCACTATTCGCCAAACCGTTTTCTTTAGTGAAAAGCGGGCCCGAAATAGGTTCTAAGCTTTTCGCCCGTACTTGCCATTTAAACAAGGCGGAAGAGGAAGCAGCAATAAGCACATCGCCGTTTTCATCAACTGTTATGCCATTTGGCGCACTTAGTTGCGAGCTATTAATCGATTTAAATTTACGCTGTGGTGTCAGTTTAAAAATGCCGTGCACTTCATTTGTGATCCAAATAACACCAAAAGAATCCTCAAAAATAATGCGAAAACCATTGTTGTAACCTAAATCTAGCCGTTCAATTTGCTCAATGTCGTTGGCATAGCGATAAATGCCCGTTGCTGTAACAAACCAAACAAATCCGTCTTGGTCTTCAATCATCGAATTTACTTGACCAAGTGCTTGCTGATCTACATTTAAAATAGCGGTGAAGCTACCGCTATTTGGCTCAAACAAAAACGGACCTTGTTGCGTGGCGACATAAAATGTTCCGCTTTTGGTAATTAACATACTTCTAATTTCGTTGGCCCCAGTTGGGGTTTTATTATTTGGGTTTGGAAAGAAGTGCTTAAACTGCCGAGTGTTTTTGTTAAATAGATTTAAGCCATAGCTGGTCGCTACCCACAGAAAATTATCGTCTTTGTCTGCAATATCCCAAATACGGTTGTGAGATAAGCTTGGCTCTGAGTCACCGGTTTTTGTAATGTGTTCAAATTGACCATTGCCAAGATATTTATTTAGTCCACCATCGTAGCTGCCAAGCCAAATAATGCCCGTTTGGTCATGTAATAATGATTGAATGCGATTAGAAGATACCGAGCTTTCTTGCGATGCACTGTGTAGGAAGTTTTCAAATCGTCCAATTTTAGGGTCGTAAAGATTAGCGCCGCCGCCCCACGTGCCAATCCAAATCCTGCCGTCGTTATCAAGCATTAAATTGCCCGCGTCATTATGTGATAAGCCGTTTTCATTCATTTTATTAAATTCAAACAATACAACCTTGCGACCATCAAATCGCATCACCCCATTTTCAGCGGTACCAAACCATAAAAACCCTTGATTATCTTGAACAATTGAATAAATTTCGGAAGAAACAAAACCATCTTCAGTGCCCAGTTTTTTAATCGCATACTCGTTGATCAGCGACGACGATTGCCCATTAGCCAACGCATTACTCGCAGTAAATGCAAATAATGTCATTGCAAGCCAGATTACAAATAACGATATTTTTGGGGTCATGTCACTTTCAAAAGACTTTTAGTTATTAACACAATAATAGACGTTAAATATTAAGACCTGTTGATTTTTGACGAGATTTTCATGAACAATTAACTTTTATTCAGAAAAGGTAACCCCTGCTCTTTTATATTGATTGGGCATTGCGATTGCACAAAGAGCTGCACTATTACCAATACAGCAAAGTACAAGTACAAAAAAAGGCAGCGGAAGCTGCCTTTTGAACTAGAATGAAAACTTATTTCGCCCACACATCGGCAACGCCCGGCTCTTCGCCTTTAGTCCACCATTTTGCTGTGTAAGTGTTGTTATTGTGGGTCACCTTGTCACCTGTGTTGTAAACAAGGTCAGCACGCCATGCGCGAACTTGGCCATCGTTTGGAATAACTTCTTCCCACGGGCCGCCAAGATCTGGACGGTCGCCTTGTGTCCACCACTTCGCTTTGTACTCAACACCATTGTAAAGCACAGTATCGCCACCTGTGTAAATTGCATCGGCATTCCACGTTGTGCTGCCACCGCCATCTACATTAGTTACTGTTACTGTGAAGCTTTCTGTTACAGCATCAGTACCGTCTGATACCGTTACTGATACGCTCAAGTTTGTATCTGCTGCAACTTCGCCTGCTGTAAGCGTCACACTTGCGCCGCTGCCAGAAAGTGTTAAGCCCGCAGGTACATTCCAGCTATAGCTTAGTGTATCGCCATCAGCATCTGATGCAGTTACGCTGACAGAAGCTGATTTACCTTCTTCCACACTAACATTAGCAATTGGTGATACTACTGGCGGTTCGTTAATCACTACCGAATCTGATACCACGCGAATAATCGCCGATTTAGTTACAGTGTCTGTGCCGTCTGATACAGCAACGGTTACTGTGTAATCAGTATCTTGCGTTACCGTTGGCGCAGTAATTGATACCGTATCTGTGGTTACACCTGAAAGCGTTAACGCTGCATCGCCTGTCCAGCTGTATGTTAATGGGTCGTTATCGCGATCACTGGCAGTTGCTGAAAGTACAACACTTTCACCTGATTTAACCGTAGTTACACCCGGTACTGATACCACAGGTTTAGTGTTACCACCTACAACGCCTAGGCCTTCGTGCATTGCATTTAAAATATCGCCGTTGTCTGCATCAATTTCCCATGCAAATAGACCGGCAAGGCCTAAGTTGCGAACATACTGACCCTTCGCTTTTACTGAGCGCGGGCTATCGTATGTGATTAATTTGCCGTTTGATTTATTCCAAACATAGGCACCTTCAGCCACTTCATCATAGCCAACCTCAAAACCGTTAATACCAGTTTCTGCCGCGCCAATCATATGGGCTTTAATGCCTTTGTAATCAATTACGCCTGCTTCCCACACACCTTGCGCAGTAGTGCCGGTAAGTTTACCGTTACCCGGTGCTGTCATTGGGTTTACGCCGTCTGTTGTATTTGCAGGGTATACACCTTCCCAACCACGACCATACATCGCCGTACCTAATACAATTTTCGCCGGATCTAAACCTTGTTGTAGCAACAATTGAATACCGTTATTTGTGGTGTACGCAGGGCCTTTACGCGGCTCGCCTTTATCATCAAGACCAGTACCATTACACTCATCTGTGCTCATATGGCTACCACAGTAAAGCGCTGTTTGGTGACCGGTAACATTGTTCCAACCGCCGTAGAAGTCATAGGTCATGGCGAAGATGTAATCCATATATTGCGCTGCTTGCGGATAGTTTACGTCTTCAATTTTGTCATAACCCATGCCAATAGCAGAGGTAAGTTGGTACGGTTTACCAATTTCCGCTTCTAATTCATCTAGCATAGCGCGTAGTTCACGCATTAGATCAATATAAGCTTGACCGTCTTTTGCTGGGTCACCAAGATTTGGATTTGGACCGCCGCCACCTGGGAATTCCCAGTCAATATCGACACCATCGTAGAATTTCCAAGTTTTTAAGAAGTCTTTCATCGACGCCACAAATACATCGCGATTCGCTTTTTCAGTAAAGCCATGGAATGGGTCTGACAGTGTCCAACCACCTACCGATGGTAAGATTTTTAAATCAGGGTAACGCTGCTTAAGCGCCATTAACTGCGAGTAAGTACCACGAATTGGGTCTTTTGCATCTACGCCCGGCAGTGACTTTTGAATCGCTGCCCACGGGTCGTGAATCACTACTTCATAATCTTGTGAGTCGCCACACGCTTTTTGTAATGCGCGCCAGCTGTTACCGTTTTCAATTTCTTTCAATGACTCGTTCGCGCCACAAATTGGAATAAAACCGTACAAGATATGCGTTAAGTTTTGGCCCGGCACTTTTGTTACATCAAAGTCACGGCCATAAATGCCCCACTCAACAAAATAAGCACCTACAACGGTGTCTGGCGAGGTGCCGTAGTTACCGTTATTTGGATCTACATTCATTGGTAATGGATCAAGGTGACCACCGTCTGTATCAGCGATTACAATTGGTTTTGGCGCACTTGCCGCACATACTGTGCCTTGGCAAAGCTCAACCGTTAACTGATGACGGCCCGATTGCGTGTATGGAAAGGTAATTGTGCCCGACTTAGTGCCAGCAGCAAGCGTACCTTCGTTTACTACTACACCGTCAAATTTTACTTTGTAGCTATCGCCACCTTCACCGCTCCACGCATTCCATTTGATAGCAATATCAACCACATCTTTACGTGTAACTAATGACTTATACGAACCTTGACCGTCAATATTTACATCAACAAATGAATATTTTTGGTCTTCCCAACTTAAGCTAGGTGCAGAAGGCGCTGCAATTACATGCCCAGAGCAAAGTGCAACTGCCACTGCTAGAGATAATTTTTTAATCATAATGTTTCTCTTTAAATTTTAAAAACCCGCAACGTCGCAAACCAAGCCGCCGTTGCGGCAAGGGGTAACTAAAGTAGCTAAAGCAAACTTATTGCTCGCTTTAGCCGATTAAATTAAAGGGTTTGCCACACTGAGGCAGTACCAGGCTCTTCTCCTTTGGTCCACCAGCGTGCTTGGTATTTTTGCGAGTTATGGCTAACAATATCGCCCGCCGAATACGCTTTTGAGCTTAACCACGCATCGTCAGTTGACTGTGAAAGCGATTGCCACGCATCGCTGCTATTTGGTTTTTCGCCTTGCACCCACCATTTGGCTTTATAAACCGTACCTAAGTAGCTAACTTTATCGCCGGCGTTGTAAGCTTTGCTGGCATTCCACGCAGGTACATCAGGGTTCGTTGCGGTATCGTTAACCGTTACCGTAAAGCTTGTTGGTGTGCTTAACTTGCCATCAGATACTGACACCTGAATCGTGAAGTTAGCGTTCGCTGAAACCTCAGGTGCATTAAGAGTAAGGTTTGGTCCGTCTACACTGTAGGTGAACTCATTAGGCACAGTGAATTGGTAACTAAGCGGGTCGTTTTCATCATCGAAAGCATGCACGTGCACCAATGTTTGTGAACCTTCATCCATTACCACATCTGCCACAGGGTTAACATTCGGTGCGGTATTTTCTGATGCAGCAATCACCGACAGCGCAAAACTGTGATCACTAGAAGTTGCATATACCTGATTTGACGCCAAATTAGCCTCGTCAAACACGATATCGCCACTGGCGTTTTTAACACCAATTTGCAATTCAGATGCGTAATCTAAATTAAGCTTAGCTGCAAGTTCACTTTGCCAAGTTGCTTGATTACTAGCGTTTACCGCGAACAACTGATTAACCACTTCAAGACCCGTTGCGTCAAACAAACGCACTTGAACTGTGTCGCCAGCATTTGCGTTTTGACCTTGACGTACAAAATAACCGAGCGGGAACCAGTCAACCGGTGTGACTGTGTCGCGCTCAATAATAATATCGCTACAGTTATAAAAGCCTTCACCCACCACATCAACGCGCTGCCAGCGGCTATAAAGCACCGCTTCACCGGCGCGCTCTGCAGGAATGGCTACGCTCATTTCATAGTAACGCTTACCATCTAGGTCTTTTACAAACTCAATATTGTCGTGGCTTTGAATAAGCTCAATATTTTTCCAAGTCAGTGTATCGGTTGCAGGGTTAAAACCCGGCTTGGTTAAATAAAACTGCCAAAAGCTTGGGTTGTGCGGTGTGGTTGCGCGATAACGCACTTGAATTTCACCATTAGCGTTTGGCGTAACCACAGTTTTTTGCCAATGCGCTGACGGTAAATTCATACCGCGCTTTTCGTGACTACCCGCAGCGCACAAAGTACCGTCGGGCACATTTGCTTCAACCGCAGCTTGATTTAAGTAATCGGGCGTATTAACTGCAAACTCATGTTCTTGAATAAACTGCACATGGCCCGATTCTAAAAATGCGGCGCGACATGCCAAGTTTGGAATATTGCTGCCGTCTTCTGGCCACCAATACCCGCCTTGCGCTTGGCAAAATGCTTGTCGTGATTTAGGACTATCCATGTAACCATGTGCGCTGGCATTAAACGGCACTGCAATACATGCTAATAGCACTGAACCAGAGAGCACACTGATGTTAAATTTGGTATTCATAATCTTCTCCAAACAGTGAGGCGCACGGCCTCACATAGGTTGCGTTATAAAGTACACACACTATCCCAATCGGCAGATGTGCCAGGCTCAGTTGATGTCCACCACTTCGCTTTGTAAACCGCAGTAGATGCGCCATCAACCATTAAGTCACCGCCTGCAGCGTGTGACGGGTTGCCTGCCCAATCTGTTTGTGGAAAGTTTGGATAAACTGGAATATCAGCTACTGCAACACCTTCACATGTGTCGGTGTTGCCGCCGCCATCATTGCCACCACCGTTACCGGCTGTTGCATCTGGTAGATGTGGGTATTCAAATTTAGCGGCGTATTGCTTACCGTCTTTTTCAAATACAAGGTTTACTGGGCCAGTAATTGGCATGTAATACATTACTTGCGCATTAATGGTTTCGCCCGGCGCGAACGACTTAGCAGCGCCGCCCCACTCGTTAACAAAGGTAATTGAGAAACGGTGGAACTCGTTTTCAAAGCCACCAATGTTGTTACCCGCTGCGTTTGAACGATTTACGTCAACTGCCATGCCGAGTTTTTCTTGCGCATTCCAGTTTGATTTGAAAATTGCTGACGTAGCCACTGGTACATCAAACGATACTTTTGCACCGCTCAAATCAATGTTTGAGTTGTTAGTAAAGCTAAAGGTTGGCGCAATTGGGTAGTTGTCGTCACCAATTGGGAAGTCTTTCACTTCAAAGCTTACGTCTACAGCTTCTGCTGGTACTTGGTGTGTTTTTTCACCTTTGTTGATGTCGTACTTAGAACCCGCTTGTGCAAACTTATTGTAAGCAAGCGAGGTCATAGTAGAACCCATAAAGTACTCTTTCTTCGCGCTGTCGTAGTCAAAGTCGCCTGCCAGCTCCCAGAACATAATACCGCCAAGGCCTTTGTTGATTACGTAATCAAGCTTAGTGCCCATTGATTCTTCATCTTCAATCGACAAGAACACGTTTTTATCAGCATTCCAAAGCCAAGGCGCTACTGCCACAGAATCATAATGACGAGTGTAAGTGCCCACTAGCTTATCAGTTGGATCATTAGCTGGATCTAAGCCGTAAGCTGCAAGGTAACTTGGTAAAATGCCGTTTTGTAGGTTTTTAACATGCCATAATGGGTTACTACCTGCTGGCATTTCATTACCGTTTTCGTCAAGGTCATGCCACATGTTGTCGATACCAACTGCGCCGTTACCACATTTGTTTTTCTCACCTACACCAGTACCTTTGGCACAATCAGCTTGGTTAGGTAACGCAGCACGCCCCCACAAACCGTTTTCGCCACCCGATACATCTTTAAAGCCACGGGTATAGTAAGGCACACCAATGTTAATGCGGCCTGCACTTAAACCACCGCGGAAATACGTCACTGCCCAGTCGGTATTTAAATAGCCAACGCCTTCAAACTCTTTGGTGCCATACACATTCCACTGCGCAAGCTCTGAGTCTAGCCCTGTATCGTAAAGCGCTGCGTTGTGACCAACGTGATCGTTCCAAGCACCGTGCAAGTCGTAAGACATAATGTTTACGTAATCTAGGTACTTAGTTGTTTGGAAGGTTTCCATACCGCGTAATAAGTAACCTGATGATGGCGATGCGATGGTAAGCATGTAGTGTTTACCAGCTAATTCACCCGCTTTATCAAGCTCTTCACGTAGGGTTTTCATTAACACTTGGTAAGAGGCATTTAGCCCTGCTCGGCGTGCATTTGAAATTGGGAAATCATCAGGGTGACCCGAATCATTCATTGATGATGGGTATTCGTAATCAATATCAACCCCATCGAAACCGTACGTTTCAATAAACTCAACCGCACTTTTTGCAAACGCATTAATGCCCGCAGTGTTTACTGAGCCATCAGCATTGGTTGTCATAGTGTAGAAACCACCGCTTGCAACACGGTTACCGTTTGCGTCAAAGTAACCACCCGTTTCTGCCCAACCACCTACAGAGATCAGTGTTTTAACGTCTGGATGGAGTTTTTTATATTTATTCAGTAAGTTGAAATGACCTTTGTACGGCAGTGTTGGGTCCATTTCAGCACCTGCTACACCTGGCCATTCCATATTGGTAGCAGGGTTACCCGCCGCACTTGGATCGCCAATTGAAACCTTGTTATTGGCATCAACATGGGCAAACGCGTAGTTAATATGGGTGATTTTATCCCAAGGAATATCATCTACTAGGTAAGACGGTTGGCCATTGGCACCGTTGCGCCAACTGGTGAAATAACCAATGACACGACGTGGGTGATCGGCACCCATATCTTCACGACCATCGGCATCGTAAATAGTACAATACGGCGTATTTACACCCGGTGTTTGGTACAAACCTTCCGGCTTACAGGCATCGCGGTCACCCGGTTGTGTAGTGCCATCAACAATACGGAAACCCAATGTTTGCGCATCAGATGTTGCGCCTTTATCGTCGGTTGCAACAAGACTAAATTGCGTATTACCTGCGCTTGTTGCGGTAAAATTAAAACTGCCTGTTGCTCCAGAAATTTGCGCTATAGACGCGCCATCTTGAAACAATTCAAGACTTGTTACTGTGCCATCTTGATCGCTACCGCTCAAATTTAAGACAACGCTGTCATTTAAGTTCAAGGTATTTGAACTCGCATTACTAGTAAGGCTTGCCGTTGGTGCATAATTATCTGGCACTACTTCAGCCACAGTAACACTATTTGCAGGGGATGTTGTTTCAGCACCTTTATCATCGGTAGCGCGTACCGAAATTTGATGCTGCCCTGTCACTGCAAGCCAAGTTGTTGAATATGGCGCAGAGCTTAATGTTGCAATCGCCAAACCATCAACCAGTACCTCTAGTTTCACAACGGTGCCGTCAGAATCTGATGCTTGCGCCTCAATGACAACGCTGTCACCTTCGGTAAAAGAACTACCGCTCATAGGTGATAAAACCTCTGCGATAGGTGATTCGTTTACTTGACCGTCACTACACGCACCTAAGTTTTTCCACTCTTGATATTGCCCTGAATGGGTTACCGGATCGGCTTGTGTCCACCACTTCGCCTCATAAGCAATATTGGCTTTTTGCACTTGCTGCCCGCCGGTGTAAGCCACACCTGATTGCCATTCGGCAATGTTTGTACAGTCCACTGCTGCATGGGCTGCCCACCCAGTTACAGCTAACGACAACACGCTCATTTTAAATAAACGCTTGCCTACTAATTTGTTACTCATACTTCCCCCTAATGGAATTTAGCTAACGTCTTTCGACTATTTATGACTAACACATGATTAACAATTAGTGAAATTGGAGCAATAACACTACTCCGAGAAAACAAAAACAAGATTAAACAAATTAAAACAACAGGTTAAATAAAAACAAACACCTTATTACTAGGAAAAATAAACTAGGACACAATCATTAGGAACCCCTATTAGGTACATTTGTAAAATATAAGTAAACTTAAGTTATACCCCCTCAAGAGCCGCTACTGCTTGCTTATAACCAAACTAATTTAAGCTATGCCTTTATGTTCTAGCGCATTTACGAATTTTCACAATTAAGTAAACGTTTTGACTAATACCTGTAATAAAAGTAGGGACAAATTGCACAAAAATGATGCATTCTATGCAAGTTAAGTATTTTAAAAGGTGAGATTTTTACTATTTTTGAAAGTCAGCTGCTTAATTTTCAACTACACAAAATGAAATAGTTACTCGAGATATGGGTTAGGTAAAACGAATTGACTAAGATGTTGCAGTGCAAATTTCTAAATATCGCATTGCTTTGCCTTTACTTCGCTAATGTGCTGCTTAAAATCTTCACGTGTCGTAACCGAAATCACTTTAGCGAGTCGTGTGTTAAATTCTTCAAGCTGGCTATCGGTAAATTTAACATGGGTAAAGCCAGATAAAAATGCTTCCAGCTCACTAACATAACGTACATTCGGTGGAAATTTTGTTTTAAAACTCGCTTTATCATGAAACAGCACTAAGGATTCAACGCCATCAACAACGCCAAGTAATCGGCTGACTGCTAAGCAATGTTTATAATTTTGCCTAAGCGGGTTCATAAATTGGGTTTTACGCCCTGTTAAAGTCTGCGTCCATTTCGCTTGGTGCTGACTACCGAATATATAACCACTGTAATTTTTGCTCTCAATTACAAACACGCCAACTGGTGAAACAATTAAATGATCAATTTCAGTAAGCTCATCATTATCGTTCGTTAGCAGCACACTTGTATAATGACTCACATTACTCGCCGCAGATAACACTTTGTTGTTAATAACCTTTTTAATTAAATTATTTACAACAACCTCTCCTTGCTGGCCACTTGAGTTGCCTGCATCATTAGCAACAATTTCGGCTATGGTATTTTTTAGTACAGAGCAAGATTTATCTGAAACGTTTGCAGTAGTTTTAGGGTTAATGTCTTCAGCTTTTCTTACAGGCAGGTTACTTACAACGGGTTCAATACGACCTGTTACTTTTTTAAGTAGTGATTTAGCAGCGCGTTTGGCAAATAGTACAATGATTGCTTTGAGAAAAGCTAAAACAAACATAATGACTAACACCCACACACCTATCTTAAGCACTAAGCTCTGCATAGTGTTGGCGGGAACTGATGTTTTAGCTTGATGTGGTTTCGTTACAACGGCTTGATTTGATGGCTCCGTCAAGTTTTGAGAGTGTAACTTTTTAGTTGTATAAATTGGCGTAACCTTTTCGGAACTTTTGGTGCTACTTGTTTGATCACCCTTAGATGATTTGACGGGGTTAATACAGTGTCTGTCAACAGAGCGTTTTGCCGTTTTGTAACGCTGAGATTGCTTATTAAAGCTAAACTCTTTAACTTGATTTTGTAATAAAATACACGTTCCGTCGCTGTACTGTACTGCAGCAAATACGGATAAATTAGTAACTAATAAAAGCAAGCATAAAATTCGTAATATCACTGTAAAATCCATTTTTCATTATTTTGTTGTAACTGTTATCGATAATCAGTTCGAGCACTATTTATTGCCGGCATCAGTCCATGCCAAAAATGTCCCTTACTACTGGCAACCGTATCATAAACCCAATCAGAAACAGCAAGAGACTTCGCTGCATCACAATAAAAGTAACTCTCTAATGCTTTGGTAATCTCTTTTTCATGAATCACGAGGTTTTGATTAATCCACTCATCTTTAAACTTTGGTGCGGCAAGTAAATCACGCTTTGCGTTATTACATTTTCCATGGGCTAACACAAAGTTGTGTCCTAGATCGTGCGCATAGCGGGCAAAAGGTATAAAATGGTCAACTTGTTTGCTATTACCAAGTGGCTTATTACAGTAAAAACAGTTGCCCTTTTGTATTTCAAAAAGAACTGGCACAGCCTTGGCTAAATTTTGGCGATCACAACCAAATAAAAAATCATACAACTGGCTTTGCGCACCAATAATATGTTGATTTTGCTTTATACTTTGAATTTTTAACAACCATGCATTTCTGGCAAGATGAACCACTAAATCATAAAAACGCCTAAAGCAATGCGCAATTCCAGGGTTGAGTGTAATAAACGTTTTGCCTTTCACATGCGGATATAAAAAGCATTCATCCACTTTCGATAGTTTTTGTAACCGCCATAAAGGGCCCTCTTTTAAAGTTTGCAGCGTGGCTTTTTGTATAGAGTGCCAATATTGACTTTGTTTTAATGCATTTAGCGTACGAATATTTTTAGATTGGCAATAGTTTAGTTCGCTGATCACCTTAGATTGCTTACCCGCGTTTTGCAGCAATAAATCATTCGTTCCAGTTGTGCCTGCAAAGGGCGTGGCATGGTGCCAATACAGTTCTATAAACTTATCAACTAAGCTATCAAACTTGATACAAAGGCTCGCTCGTTCATCGTCTAGCGGATATTCAACTGCACAATCCGCTAATGCGTGTAATAACGCATACTTGTATGTTGCACTAAAGTCGCCCTCAACAAGAAGGCGTTGTATGTAGTTAATAAAGCCTAACTGTAATTGCAGGTTTGACGTCTGGTAGTTAGTAGTATTTGCAGTAGGACTATTCACACTGCACCTTTGATTATTAATGCATTCAACCAAGTGGTACTTTGTGTCGTTGAGCGCCTGTCTTTGCTGTTCCAGATTGATGAAATTGTCAGGCTAGGAATGTCTTTTACTATTTTGCTTAATATTGTTTCGTTAAGGTCGGTGAATCGTCTGCCATTTTCTTCTCTTTGTACAATTGATGGTTCGCCATATTTGAACGAGATATACAACACACCGCTTGATTTAAGCGCAACTGCCAAACGTGAAAATACGCTGTTTAATTCGTCAAAAGGAACATGTAATAAACTCGCACAACACCAAATTGCGTCATAACAATCTACTTCATCAATTTCTTGAAACGTTTTATGCAGCACTGGAATGCCAGTATGTTCTGTAGCGAGTAATGCCAACTTTTCACTCGCATCCATTGCGGTCACTTGGAAGCCCAATGATTTAAATACTTTGCTATCGCGACCACTACCGCAGCCAGCATCTAGAATATGCCCATGAGTGATTACTTTACTTAGAAATTTGTCATAAACAGGCTGCATATCAACATCTACGGTTGATAGGAAATATTCAGTTGCATGTGTGTTGTAGTATTGAGAATTGACGTCTGTCATTGATGGGCTCAAATGCTTACCGCTCCATGGTTACAATAGTCAAAAATGTAACAAAAACCCTTGATGAAAAACAAGTTTTTATTTAAGTAACTCTTTAATTTAATTGTATGTTTTCATTATGGAAACGCGTTTTCGCTAATTTATTACTATCTCCCAAATGATCAGGATTGATTGGAATTTAGGTATTACGTGTTATTACCAAGAATATAAAAGTAGATATATGGAGAGCGGTACTACTCGTATGAAAGGAAGTGAGGTAGTAAAAGCCTCTTTGCTGAGGCTTTTAGGCTAAGTTTTTGTTTAGTGTTTGTTCTCCGCCAATATGGTTTCAATATAATTGCTCAGCTCGCCTTTAAACTCAGCACGTTGAATAGCGTATTCTATGTTAGCTTTAATAAAGCCCAGTTTATTGCCGCAATCGTGGGTTTTACCCACCAGCTGGTACGCCTCTAACCCTGTTTGGTCTAATAGCGTATAAAGCGCATCGGTTAGCTGAATTTCATCGCCTGCACCCGGTGGGGTTTTGGCTAAAATTGGCCAAATGCTCTCAGAAAGTACATAACGGCCCGTAATGGCAAGGTTTGAAGGCGCTTCTTCGCGTGGTGGTTTTTCTACCATGCCGATAATTTTTGCAGTTTCGCCCGCACACAGAGTTTGGTTGTCTAAATCAACCACGCCATAGCTTTGCACCTGTGCCATATCTACTGGGTTTACCATTATTTGGTTAACACCTGTTTCGTTGTAGTTGCTTACCATTTTTGCGAGGTTTTCTACGCCTAAGTCTGAGTGGTATTTATCAATAATGACATCGGGCAAAATGACCGCAAATGGCTCTTCGCCAATTACCGAACGCGCACATAAAATGGCATGTCCTAGCCCTTTTGCCTCAGCTTGGCGCACTGAAATCATGGTAATGCCTTTGGGGTTAATGCTTTTAACTTCTTGTAAGAGCGAGCGCTTAACACGCGACTCTAGCTGCGCTTCTAGCTCAAAACTGGTATCAAAGTGGTTTTCGATAGAGTTTTTACTGGCATGAGTAACTAACACAATTTCCTTAATGCCAGCGGCAGCCGCTTCTTCTACCACATATTGAATAAGTGGTTTATCTACCAGTGTAAGCATTTCTTTTGGGATGGCTTTGGTTGCTGGCAGCATGCGTGTGCCAAGGCCTGCAACGGGGATCACCGCTTTGGTTACTTTTTTCATTATTATACTCCCTTACGTATATTGGTTAGCCAAATTGTTTGATATGGCAACAGCGTAAACTCGCTGTTTAAATCGTTAATTTGCAGATCTGTGAGTAAGTCGTACCAGTGTTCTGTTTCAATTAAATTAAGCTCGTTTAAACGAAGCGAGACTGGCTTATTAGTAATATTAGCAATACAAAAGATACTTTGACTGCGATTCATACATTGTCGCCACACGCCAAACAGTTCTGGGCCCAATTGCAACACAAATTGGGTGGCATTGGGGTGAAAAGCATTTTGCTGTTTTCTTATTGCTAGCAGGGTTTTTAGGCCGCTTAATACTTTGCTGTGATGGCTGTACGGATTGGCAAGTTGCTCATTTAACAATTCGCTTTGCCAGCGATGGCGGTTAATCGCACGGTTGTGATGGGTGTTATTGTATTTTTCATAGTCGTTTTCGGTGCCAAGCAAACTATGGATATAAATACCGGGAATGCCTTCTAGACTCATCATAATGCTATGGGCGCAAATAAAGCGCTGGTACTGATGCTTATCGGGCCCATCGATTGTGCCTTTAAGCGCATCATACAAGGCAATGTTCATTTCGTAAGGTTTTTGGCTGCCATCTTCCCCAGTTCGCCACGAAATTAGCCCACCAAAGTTTTGTATGGTGTTAACCATGGTTGCAATTTCGCTTTCGCTCAGTAATCCTTCTGCAGGCCTTAAGCCAATGCCATCATGCGATGCAATAAAGTTAAAATAACAGGTGCCATTTTGCGCCGGAGGCATGCGCATTAACCAGTGTTTTAGCGCTTGGCAATCGCCTGAAATTAAGCTGTAAATTAGTAGCGGCGGCAGCGAAAAGTTATAAATGGCATGGGCTTCGTTGGCATTACCAAAATACGCCAGGTTTTGAATATTCGGTATGTTGGTTTCGGTAATTATTATGGCGTTTTCATTGGCGCATTCAATCAGCGTGCGTAATAGCCTTACTACCTCATGCGTTTGCGGCAAGTTAATGCAACTTGTGCCCATTTCTTTCCATAAAAAGGCGATGGCATCTAAACGAAATATCAACACGCCTGCATCTAGGTATTGCTTAATAATACCCACAAAGGCAATAAGCACCTCTGGGTTTGAAAAGTCTAAATCTACTTGATCATGACTAAAGGTACACCACACAAACTGCTCGCCTTGTTTGGTGGTTACTGGTTTTAACAAGGGCGATGTACGCGGCCTAACCACTTTATCAAGCGGGTCGCTTGGCGATGCAGTAAAAAAGTAATTGTGGCCTGTGCCCTCGCCTTTTATAAAGTTTTCAAACCAAATGGAGCGCGCTGAGCAGTGGTTAATTACTAAATCGGCCATTAACTTGTAGCTTTTGCTTATGGCGCTAATGTCTTGCCAATCACCCAGTGACTCATTCACGCTGGAATAATCAAGCACTGAAAAACCATCGTCTGAGCTGTACGGGAAAAACGGCAAAATATGTACGCCGCTTAGCTCATTACTTAAATGTGTATCAATAAATTGTTTTAAAGTTACCAGCGGCTTTTCACTGTCGCATACTATGCTGTCACCATAGGTGATCATCACAATATCCGATTCATTCCAGCGGTTTAAAAAAGGCGTCGGCCCTTGCGCATCATCACTTAACGCCATTTGGGCTAAAAGCTTATCGGCAATGGCATCAACTGAATCTTTTATTGCGACCCCTTCATAAATCACTTGCAGTTGCTTAAGCAGTTTTTCTTTTAATGGGTAGGTCATCAGCTTACCTTTTTGCGCAGTTTTGCTGAAAATTCAAGGTAATCTTCTTCTACCGCCACTTCTAAGCGCGAAAGCACATCGGGCATGGCGCTAATTACGCGGTTCCACGATGGAATAAACGGAGTTTCCATGGGTTTTTCTAAAAACGACTGCCCTGCCGCCATAATGTTTTTAGCAAACATTTCTACTGATTTTTCTTCAGTGTGAATATCCACTTTTAGGCCATTAATAATCGCATCGTTTTTATAGGTTTCAATGTAGTCGAGCGCGATGCGGTAATAAGTAGCTTTTATGGTGCGCATGGTTTCGGTGTTAAGGGTGTAGCCTTGAGTAGCAAGCTTTCGAAAAAATGCTTTGGTTATGTCTATCGACATTTTAGATAAGCCACCTTCGCTATTGTGTAGCGATAAGTCTTGATGCTTGTGGTCGTACACGTTGGCAATATCCACTTGGCACAAACGGTTTGATGCGTAGTTTCGCTGCATTTCTGACAGTACGCCAATCTCTAACCCCCAGTCGCTAGGAATACGAATATCGTTAAGCACATCTTGTCTAAATGAAAACTCACCCGATAGCGAATAACGGTAGCTATCCATATAATCTAGGTAGTCGTTATGACCTATCACGCGTTTAAGCGCTTTTAATAGTGGCGTAACAAGCAAACGCGCTACGCGACCATTAAGTTTGCCATCGGAATATCGGGCGTAATACCCTTTGCAAAACTCGTAG
Organism: Pseudoalteromonas sp. XMcav1-K; assembly: GCF_044005875.1. Classification (NCBI taxonomy): domain Bacteria; kingdom Pseudomonadati; phylum Pseudomonadota; class Gammaproteobacteria; order Alteromonadales; family Pseudoalteromonadaceae; genus Pseudoalteromonas; species Pseudoalteromonas sp. XMcav1-K. The sequence goes on from NZ_JBIPJE010000036.1 coordinate 69,466, forward strand.
TTAAATTGTGGGTGCGCCACAGGGTAAATTAAGCGAGCAAGTAGGCTGCGATCGTAGGTTAAAATATCGCAATCGTGCAGTGCGATAGATTCGGCCTCTTTGGTAGCAAGCGCATACCCCATGCAATACCACACGTTGCGGCCTTTACCCATTTCGGTGGGTGCCACACCAAGTGCTTGTAATTCAGCGTCGAGCTGTTTTAATCGTGGGCCATCATTCCATAAAATTTGATGCGGTTGCCCTAAATATTTAAAAAACTCAATGGCTTTACAAAACTCATCTTCGGTGGCTCTGTCTAGGCCAATAATCACTTGCGATAAGTACGGCACCTCGCTGATATGCTCAACAATTTTTGGCAGCGCTTCGCCTTCAAGTTCGCTGTACAGCGACGGTAAAATTAAGCCCATTGGCCGTGTTTTAGAAAACTCAATAAGCTCGTTTTCTAACTCTTCCACACCTCGATTAGTTAAGTTATGTAGAGTGGTTACAATGCCGTTTTGGTAAAAATCAGCCATAGTGTTTCTCCTTTAGAGGGTGGTTAATAATCGATTTGATACGCTCAATATGATGGTTATCAAGCTCACTGATTAGTTGCATCATCACTTCGTGCCAGCCAGTTGGCCCAGGCATAGTTGAGCGCATAACGCCTTTTGAACGCTCAAGTGTAATAAACGGATGAGTCATTGATTTGATTTGTACTGCAATATCGGCTTGCTCTAACATGGCGCTGTCGTTTTCGCTATCGCCTAGTGCCACACTCAGCCAATCTCCGGGCAATTCGTGCTTGATTAGGTTAAACAACCAATTCAATGCAACGCCTTTACTTTCGTCGCCACACACATGCAAAAAGCGCCCACCTTCAATAATGGTTGCACCATTTTCACGCATACGTTTTATAAATGCCTTTTTTTGACAGGCGTCACCTAACCAATGCAGCGGCTCTGAGTAGTGACGTAATTTGGCTTTTTCAGCGTCTTTTTCACTTAGGCCTGTAAGCTCTGCCAATTCGCTATTAGTCATTTGCGCAAAGCCTTTGTATAGATGGGCAAAATCATTGGCGTATTGTTTTAGTTGGTTTAACCAAAAGCTGCGCGGCTGGCCAAACTCTTTTATGTAAAACTCACCGAATTCAATTAAGCCAACGGGATCAATTAAATATTCTTTCAACCACTTTTTGGGTAAAAATACGGCAGCGCCATTTTCCACAATAAACGGAGTACCTAGTCCTAACTGTGTGCGAATAGCGATAATTTCTTTAAAGGTTTTACTGGTACACGGAATAATGGGAAAGCCCAGTTCGTAGCATAAAAATACACTCACTTTTGCAGGCTGAAACTCGTAGCTGTAATGATCTAATAAGGTGCCGTCCAGATCGGTAAATACCGCGAGTTTTTCAGGAAAGCATAACTGTTTCAAACGCCCTGTTACGTTAACAATTTTGCGTGTTTCATTTAGGTGTAAGGTGATATCGGTGGTTTGGCTAAAATCAACTAAACCAACTCGGGTGAGCCTTTCAAAAAACAGTACAAAGCGCTCTATTTGTTGTTCGCTCATTATTTTATTGGCTGTTAGTTTATCTTGTTGCAAGCGCAGCTTGGCTTCTTGCTCTTTGCGCCACTGTGCTACTACATCAAAACTAGGTGCTTTTAGCATAATCCAACGGTCAACTCGCTCGAACACATTTTGGTAAGCACCCTTCAGCTGGTTATTTACGTATTCACGCCATGTACCATTTTGGTCCTCTATTGCTTCAAGCGCATTTATGGGGGTGGTTAGAACATCTTGTGGCTCTGCGTTAAGCCCTACGCACCACCCCTCTAGAATAATCACATCGGGCGCTGATGTAACTTTGGTCCATTTATCTGATGGAAACGGATTGTCTGTGGCTTTATTAAAACGGCGAATAAACAAAGGGCGCTTTAACGTTTTACGCGTAAGCGCTGCTAAGTCGTGATCCAGCTGATCAATTTTGTGGGTACCCGGTACACCGCGTGTACCAAGTAATGGGTGAATATTTTTGGCAAGTTCTTCGCGCTCAGATGCAGATAAGTAATAATCATCGAGCGAAATCGACACCACATTTAAACCAAAGTACATGCGTAGATATTGGTTTAAAAAATCCGTTAGTGTGCTTTTACCCGACCCTTGGCAGCCATTTATACCAATCACCAATGGCTGTTTTGTTCTATTTTGGTGCAGTGCGATTTGTTCTGCGATTGGCGCGTACCAAGTTTTTATTGTTTTTTTAACTTCCTGAGAAAGCGCATGTTTTTCTAAAAATTTAGTCAGGAACTTGGTAGAGAGTGTTTGCACCATATTAATGCATCCTTTGAACGTTTTAATAAACTATCTAATAATATGTCAAGGAATGTGCCAAAACATATCATCTGCAGTTTGGCTTAAATAATATAAAGGCTTTCGTAGTTAAAATTCCGAACTACTAAAGAAGTGCTTTTTAGCGTTATTTTTACGGTTTATACGTTCCATAACACAAACAAAGTGTTAAAAAGTAAGGTATTTGGTTAATCTTTAAATCACTTAATACTTGGTATTTAATGTAAAAGTGAAATTCAGATAATAAAAACAATAGGCTGAAAATGAAGAATGTAATCGTAGCTGGCGTCGGTATGACACAGTTTTGTAAACCTGGCCAACAAGAGCCTTATCGCGTAATGGCTGCAAACGCTATTAGATTAGCACTTACTGACGCAGGCGTTAATGTAAGCCGCATCGAACAAGGCTATGCAGCTTATATTTATGGCGATAGCACCTGTGGGCAACATGCGTTTTATGACGTTGCGCAAACCGGTATTCCTATCATTAATGTTAATAATAATTGCTCAAGTGGTTCAACAGCGCTCTATGCTGCAAGGCAAGCTATATTGTCTGGTGAGGTTGAGTGTGTTGTGGCTTTTGGCTTTGAGGAAATGCAACCTGGCGCGCTGGGTTCACATTGGTCTGACAGGGAAAACCCATTTGATAGAGCTAATGCGGTGTATGATAAATTTGGTATTGCAAAAGCACCTATTGCTCTTCGTGCATTTGGTGCAGCGGGTAAGCATTATATGGAAAAATATAATGTCACTAGCGAGCTTTATGCAAAAGTGGCCGTAAAATCACGAAGTCATGCCATACATAACCCTTATTCATTGTTTTCAACACCACTTAGCGTAGAAAGTGTGCTTAACGACAAAATTATTTTTGATGATTACATGACGCGCACTATGGTGTGCCCGCCTACCTGTGGGGCTGCAGCTGCTATTCTGTGTAGTGATGCTTTCGCTAAAAAGCATAATATTAAACATGGGGTGAAAATTATTGGCCAAGCCATGGCAACCGACACTGAAGAGTCATGGCAAGATCCTATTCTTTCGGTTGGCGCTGATATGACTAAACGCGCTGCCAATAAAGCCTTTAACCTAGCGGGTGTTTCACCTCAAGATGTTGATGTAATTGAATTACATGATTGCTTTACCACCAATGAAGTAATTAATTATGAAGCGCTTGGGCTATGTGAAGAAGGCGAAGCAATAAAGCTGATTTCAGACGGCGACAATACTTACGGAGGTAAGTTTGTGATTGGACCATCCGGTGGATTGATGTCAAAAGGTCACCCTATTGGTGCAACAGGCATAGCGCAATGTGTTGAATTAAGCTGGCATTTACGAGGCCAAGCAGGAAAAAGACAAGTTGAAGGTGCAAGGCTTGCGTTACAGCATAATGTAGGCCTAGGTGGCGCTGTGGTAGTTACTCTGTATCAAAAGTAATTTTAAATTCTAATACACATAAAAATAGCGCCAAAAGGCGCTATTTTTCAAAACATAAAATGCTTTCTAAATTAGAACGGCATTTTGAAGCCAAGTGAAACGAGTATTATGATATGTTATGAAATCTTCTAAGGCCGTATTTTTACTGGCTTCTTGATTTTACCCATAACTGATAAATACTCATAATAACTCTCGATTTGTCCAATATTTGTCTAACCTAAATTTAGTAAGACAATGTAAGCTACAGTCTTGTATTTATTGACTTACAGCGTATCAAGTGTTGTAAATAATTATAGCTAATATAATGTATAACCTAAGGTGTAAAGTCCAGTTAAACTGTGTCGTTTGATGCTTAAAAATTAAATTGCTCTCTTCGCAGAGTAAACACCTTTAATATTTCATTTGTTGTCGACTTCGATACCCCAACGTTAGAGAAAACTTCCTGAGCATGGGATAGCGACTCAATTATCTCGTCAGCCATATCATTTACGGCCTTCAGCTTGATACCGGCATGTCTTGCCATGACATCCAAGCTTTTCTTTGAAGGTACTTTACCGTTACCACCAAACGAGGTCATGTGCTGTCCGTATGGAGACGGAGAATAGATCACGTCATAAAATGGTGAAAGAGACCACTTATCATCGTCCGAACATAAGAATGCAAAGTTCTTTGCGTGATCGTCTTGGTTACTAATGAAGTAATTAAATAGCGCACGCTTAATGAGCTTTTGAGCTTCGCTAGCGCCACACATAACTTGAGTCGCTTTCACCAAATCAACATAGTCGAGTGAAGGTTCCCTAAATGAAGCATCCAACAAACCACTTGCTGATACCATGTGCAATCGACCGCTCTCGCCTACACAATCGAATCGTTCTTGCTTTAGCCAGTGACGGCCATTACCGGCATCGAATAATTCAAATTTGGGGGTATCAATACCACAAGTATTAGCCAATTCCATGCAGCAAAACTCAACCAAACTTTCCTCATGCTTCAAATCGAACTTATCTGAAGTTAGCTTAATAATACATTGTTTACCTGGTGCAGCTCTTTTTGTGGTGTAGGTTCCATTGGCAAGCACTGTTGCGTTGATTTTAGGTCTTGCACCACCAGAGCCACCAGCATTCATCAAGTGCTCTATAAATTCAGTTTCTGCACCTTCAAATTCTTCTACCGCTTGCTGCCCCAGCACCTGTATCGTGTAGCTTTGAGGAGATTCATCCTCTGTCAAATTTAGTTCAGGCTCATAGTAGAGAGCACCTAAGCAATTATCGCCAATGTATGACAATCGCTCCAACTGAGAAATCATTTGGGGATTAATATCATTCTTACGAAAAATACGATCCATCAAATACAAACCCCAACCATCAGGCAAGCTATCAGCGAACACACCATGTAACTTTTTGTGCGGAGTTAGTGGTGCTTTCTGAAGACTATTATTAAATTCAACGGTGTAAGGTGCTATAGACGCATTGAATCGTTCAAGATAGGTATCGTGATATTGAAAAAAGATCCCTTGAGCATTCTCAGCCAACTCTCCAACGCTCACGGAGCTACCATCAGACAAGCGTCGTTTTACAACAAGTTTATGATTTAGCATGTGATTTTAATACCTCGTCGATGCTATTCGGTGATTCTTCTGATTCCATGAGCACCTTGATCTTTTTGAGTTGGCTAACAGCCGCATAGAGCATGAGAAACTGCCTTAGGGATATTTCGCCAGTTGCTTCAAACTTTCGGATAGTACTATCTGGCACACCAGACTTGTCGACCAAAGCTTTCACACTTAATTTTTTTTGCTTTCGCATCTTACGAATGAATTGACTCAACTCTAACTGTAAATCATAGGGAGTATGAAGCTCTAACATGGCACCTCAAACAGCTACAATAGTAGCAAAAAAAACAAATTAAAACCTATTATTGATACTATAGTAGCAATTTTATAGGGTAACGCCAATATTGATTGTTGGAAGAGAGTAAATAGGTGCAAAAAACTTATAGCTATCAATTAAACCAGCTTTGATCAAATAGTGTTGGGAGGTGGCTTTGCTATTCATTCTCTTAAAGTGCGTCCCCGTTCACTAAATGAGTATTGCGGCAAACACGCTTCAGGTCTCTCAATGCTGCTTCTTTGGTTGCTAAACGAAGTGTTCGCCCTACTTGCAGTGTATTTTCTAGGATATCTATTGGCGATCGTTTGGTATGAGTAAACTCAATAGTGCCAAATGGTGTTTTGTATTCTGCTGATCGCCCTGTTGTCATAATTGTTAAGCGATCAATCGGAGTTTGCGAAATTGCACCAAATTCAGCCAATGCAGATTCCAGGCTAACGTAATTGTATTCTCCGCGACGGATCGTTTTTGCAATATGCTCCAAAGTATCACTGCCTTTTGACTGTGCTAAACTATATACATACACACCATTAATTATGCGCGTGAGAAACTCGTCATCAACTAAGCGCTTGATTCCTGCTCGCAATGTTCGTGCATTATCTTGATGGAAAATTTTGGCCAAATCTGAATTGGTAAAGACGTAGCGACCACGCTTGTCATAATCCAAAAGTTTTTTGATTGCTTCAGTCTTTTTCATAACACCGCCTAGTTGTCAAAAATAACACTTAAACATGTCAAAACTGTAGACTTAAAAGCACGATTTATGAACAACTAAAGCTCATAGCATTTGGCAAACCTTGGGAACTTACAAAGATGTTAAAAAGGTTAGACTGCGCGAGGTACTTTCTCTTTGCTCCAAGCAATAGCCTGTTGCCTACAGTTATCTGAGACATGTTTAAGTGTATCACCATACTTTTTTCTCAGGCGGATTATCCGCTTTTCCCTAGCTTGCTTCGCTTTATCAGTCATATTTCCTACTCAAAATTCAATCAGTTTGCCATATCGTACCAACTAAGCGACTGACGTCAAAAAATAGCAGAGTATGCTTCCCTCACAATCCAAGTTTATTAATAGCTTTAAAAACTGGTGATTATTCTATGAATCACCAGCCAAATAACAATCGAGTACATTTGTACTCCATCCTATGGGTTTTGTACTTTCTTGCACATCTTTACCTAAATTGACCAAAAACCTAGACGTTAGGTTTTATATTTTATCCTAGAAAATGCCCTTTTTTTTGACAAGCTAAAAGCTTAAGTAACGATGATTTGACTTTAATTTAAAAGGAAAAACTATCATGCAATTTAAACAAAGCTACTTACCCTCGACTATCGAAGTCCACCAACAAGCCCTCACTCAAAATGTGCAGGACGACATAATGACGACTGATGATTTCAAAGTGCTTATGACAAAACTCAATATTGTCGATTCAGGAGTGCAAGCTCTTTTTGCGTATGCTCTGATTGACAACTGTGTAGAACAAATGAAAGAGCATAACGTGGCCAACTATGATGCTCTGGTATTTGAAGCGGAAACAGCCATTAATATTATCAATGAAGAAGTTGAGCGCATTGCAAGAGCTACCCTTGAAAAGCTTGATGCAAGAACAACAATGGAGCCAGTAATGCGAGCTGCTCACTACCTTCTTAATGAGCACCCTATTCATCGATTTTGCGAACAGCGCAAAGACAAAGACGTTATGCAACGAGTGACGGAATTAGTAGACTGTTGGCATATGGCAATAGCTAAAGCCTATGAAAAGCAGAATGCGGGGCTACTTCACTAAATTCACAATAAAAAAGCAGCAAACTTAGTTTGCTGCTCTCTCATTAGGGAAACCCAATTATTTTACGATCATCAAAACTCAAAGTAAGTTTACGTCCTTTGGGTCTTCACCTAACTCACCAACTAGCTGATACCCTTCCAGCGATATCTCTAGTTTTTTACCACTAAGTTTTGCCTCATCTTTTCTCGTTTTAAGTAAATACGAAACACAATAGGCATACCAGTTGGCCTGTTTTTCTGTTAGCCCGAAGACTTCAAGTTCGTCGGCTTTAACTGCACCAGTTAAAACAAGTGCTCCGAAGAGTGTTCGTTGTGTTTTATTGTAATGTGACATAATCATTTCCCCTTATTTATATATCAGAGAAAATGTACCTCGCCAGTCCTGACCCAAAGCTTCAAAAGACAAGTTAATTTAGCCTATTACAACCGATAAACCATTAAGCTAATACTGCGTATTATTCCTCGCAGAAAAACATACTTCCTGCGATAAGAAACACTTAATCTCAAACACATCACCCTGCAATGATATCGCAGGAACTAGTTCAAGTAGAGCACTCCCGGCATCACCAACACAGTCGCCTCTAGAGCGACGCATAAAACATTTTCTGCGAGTGCTCGCCGAATCATTCTCATCTACAACACTTCCTGTCCAAGTTACTCAGCTAGAGCTAATTTATTTTTTTACGCGAATGTCTACGAGTTATCGCTGATATCGATGCAGCTACAAAATGTTCGTCGCCGAACATTTGAATTGAATAACAGGCCCACCTAATTCAAAAATAAGAATTCCATTCCGACTGATATCAATGTAATGTAATTTGCAGTACAATTGCATTAATAAAAGGTTCAATGATGATAGGCAATAAAACTGCAACCCTGACTATAAGATTGGAGCCAGCTTTAAAGGTCGCTCTAAAGAAAGCTGCTGAGCAAGAGCAAAGATCTGTGGCTAACTTAATCGAAGTGCTAATAAAAAGGCACTGCGAAGATCAGGGTATTGAAATCACAGAACCAAATAAAAGATCATCATAGGGAGTTATAGAAATGATCAAAACTGTTAAACAAGCTTGCCGTTTTAATCCGATTATTAAAGATTACAGGATGAGTGCGGGTATTGAAAACCTTGCTGAACTCATTAGTGGTGAGGGAGATGGTCATGAATTCTTTTCTAGAAACTTTGTTACTCATGGTATGGAACAATTATTTCGTGAGGGCATGTTAAGGCTTTCTGGAAAATCAGACCAAGCAGTGTTCGAACTCACTCAAGCTATGGGTGGCGGTAAAACACACATGATGATCGCTCTGGGTTTGCTCGCAAAACACGCTCATTTGAGACCTGAGGTTTTACCAACAGATTTAAATAGTCGCCTGGACTTTGGCAATGCAAAAATCGCGGCATTTAACGGTAGAAACAATCCAGACAACTACATTTGGGGCGAAATTGCTACTCAGCTCGGTGCTGCCGAAGAAATAAAAGAGCACTGGATTAACGGACCAAAGTCAGTCGACCAACAAAAGTGGAAAGACATTATAGGAGACACCCCTACGCTGATCATGATAGATGAGCTTCCTCCTTACCTAGATAATGCTAGTACCCAAGTATACGGCTCAGGCACTTTAGCAAATATGGTTGTGTACAGCTTAAGTGCGTTAATGAGTGCAGCGTTAGAGCTTCCAAACTGTTGTATCGTTATTGCTAACCTATCCGGTAGTTACAAAGCACAAACCAAAGCGCTGGCAGACTCAATTTCTAATCTTCAACAAGAGACCAGACGCCAGTCGATGACTATAACTCCGGTTCAACTTGCAGGTAACGAAATTTACGAAATTCTAAAAAAGCGCCTAGTTGATGAATTACCAGATGAACAAACCATCAATGATATAGCTGAGGAATATGCACAGCAAATTAAGAAAGCCGAAGATGGTGGCTACATCATTGCTTCAAGCATAGAACAAATTGCTGAACAAGTTAGAGAGACATACCCATTCCATCCGTCGTTTAAACATTTGGTTGCGCTGTTTAAGGAAAACGAAGGTTTCCGCCAGACTCGTGGTTTGATGCAATTCACCGCAAGACTACTTAAAAGTGTCGACCAACGCGAATCTGACGATGTGTTTTTGATAGGTACGCAACACCTCGATTTAAATGATGAACAAGTAAAAGATGAAATCGAACGAATCTCTCCAAAACTTGTTCCCGCTGTTACTCGCGACATCGCAGATAAAGGCGATGCCATCGCTGAAACCATTGACGCCGAGCAAAGTAACGATGCTGCAACTCAACTCATGACACTTTTATTGGCATCGTCACTGTCGCGAGCCGTCGGTGGTCGCATTGGCCTCTCTGAAAGCGAAATCATAGAGTTTTTAGCGGCACCAAACAGAAAAGCCGATGAATTTCTCGACGCAATACAAAAGTTACGTGAGCATGCTTGGTATTTGCATCGCGAAGACCAGCGCTTCTTCATTAAAGAAACGGAAAACCTTTCACGCCAAATTGAAAGAAACGCTAAGGAAATTCCGCAACCAAAGATTGATCAGTCTCTGATAAATCGTTTAAAAGGTATACTTCAGCCCAACACTCGAAATGTCTACCAAGATGTTCAGATCCTGCCGCGTATAGATGAGCTAAAATTAGGCGGCCCACGCGTACTCATTGTCATAAAACCAGACGGTAAAGTTCCGCCAAGCGAACTCATAAATTTCTTCGAGTTCCAGCAAGAAAAGAACAATTTATTGGTACTGACCGGACAAGATAGCATATTAGCCAATGATGTAGAGGATCGGCTCCGCGAACTATACGCCATTGAAAAAATCTACGAACGCTTAAAAGATGGAGACACATTATATGAAGACGCCAGAGACCGTTTAGAGGATTCTGAACAACGTTTTACCAAAGCATTATCTGCCGCTTACAACACCATTTTGTTTCCTGGTGAAGACGAGATGGATGGCTCTGAACGATTACTCAAGGTAACTATCGATAACGGCCTGAACGTCGGCGAAGGCGACCAGTCAGCCGAAGCGCAAATTGAAAAGCTGATGGCAAGCCCACGAGCCAACTATAAATTAGCGGCCGATTTAAAAGATGATTTTGGTCAATACTTCGCTATGGCTGAAGCGGATCTCTGGCCATCAGGTGAGAGCAACCGCCGCACACCATGGAAGGATGTAGTCAGCCGTTCAAAATGCAATCCTGGTTGGCCTTGGATGCCCGGTAATAGCGGTATAGATACATTAAAAGCTGAGGCTCTTAAGCAAGGCCGTTGGCGCTTAGGTGAAGATGGCTATATAGAAAAAGGACCATTTCCCAAAGAAAAAACCAGTGTCAATGTCTCGCTAGTTAGTACACACCCTGAAACGGGTGAGTCGATTGTTAGCCTAACCCCCAGAAATGCAGGCGAAAGCCCAATAATTTATTACTCGACTAAACCTGATGTAACAGAAGAAGATCCGCAAGTTGAAGATTTAGAGAGCTTCACTACGACTGAAGGTACGCTGTATTTCTCAGTTCGAGATCCTAGTGGTAAATATGAGACAGGCACAGTTACTCGTTGGGTAGCGGATTTAAAAATTAGACATCAAGTCGAGTCTTTAGCAGATAAGAGAAAAGTCACTCTTCAATGCACGCCAAAAGCGGAAATGTGGTATACGCTTGATGGTTCCAATCCAAAGGATGGTATAACGTACGATGGACCATTTGAAATTGACTCCGATGCAGCACGCCTTTTAGTTCATGCTAAGTCAGGAGAGGCTAGCAAACAAGCGGACTTTCAAATCCCACACAGTGGCGACAAAACAGTCCAGATTAACGATACAAAACCGGCTCGCTTGAATAGTACAAAACGCGTACCTCTTGATAGTACAGACAAAGTATTTGGTGTAATTAATCGCTTTAGGGATCAAGCTTCTACCCGATTTAAAGGCGTGCGCATTGAGATTGGAGAAGGTGAGAATACTGTAGGAATTCGTTTTGGTGAACGACAGCTAACCGCAGCCATGATTGAAAAAACAGTGAATAGCTTACGTGACGTGCTGCAAGAAGCCGACGCACAAGTCACATTAGCCATTAAGGATGGCGTGGATTTCGAGAGTGGATTCGAAGCAAAAGAGTTTGCAAAGATAGTCGGCATAGAGTTGAAGCCTGGAGATATATCCCAAGATGAATAATTTCTATGAAAATAGGTACTAATTTTGATGCTCAAGAGGAAATTTTAATGGCAACTACCACACCGAAATCTAACGCTACAGCAGTAAAGTATAAGACGCTGGGCTTTGGTGTGCCCGCGTCCAGCGACCCTCATCACTTTAAAGTGCTTATACCGAAAGCAAATACAGGTAAGGTCGAAATTCAAGAATACCTAGGTATGCAAGCTCAAAATGAAGAGTTATCGGTGATCGACAGAGTCGTTATAGATCGACCGTTGTGGACAGCTATTCGCGCAGAAGTACAACGCGCTTTTAATGTTCGATTAAAGAGTCACGGATTAAAAACGAGTACATGGCAAGTTGGAGAAAACCTAGTCGACCGATTATTGGGTAAAGAGCTATGTGTTTTAGCTTGGGCAATTGAAAGTATGGAAACTGACAATGTGCCTGTCGCTATTCGAAATTGGTTAGCATTAAGACCTGAAGAGCGCTGGTGGTTGTTCGGAATGACTGCTGTTAGTACAGGAACCAAAGATGACAAAGATGTAGGTTGGCGTATCGCCTTAAAGCACGCGTTAGGTGACATTGTACAAACCAGTTTGCCAGAACCCAAAGTAAACCAAGAAAAAGACTCGTGGGACAAGCCAAACACGCAAGAGGGCAGCTCTAAATCAACTAACATAGACCGCAGCAATGAGAACAACTTTGATGCACCTTCGACACCGCCCATTGACTCAAAAGAGTTGAATGTTCAAACAATTCATTCCCGCACAACCGAAACCAACGAGAGTCAGCCGCCATCAGATGCACTGTTTTTATTCGAAGTAAAACAAGCCAAAGCTGCTGGAACCCCTGTAGGTGATATGCATAAACCGGAATTTCTTGTCAGCAAAGGCTCTACTGCGAATATTCAGCAGGCTAAGTCATTGCGCCCGGCTATAAAAGAGTTGCGACAGGAACTTGTCAAAAGCGGAATATTGATTGAAGACGGTGAAGTGTACTCTTTTACTCAGGAATACACCTTTAAAAGCCCAAGTGCGGCTGCATGTGTGATCGCTGGTAACCCAAGGAGTGGTATGGATGCATGGCGTGACATGAAAGGGCGCAGCCTTAAAGAACTTGGATATGGCAAAAAATAACCAGAGAACATTATAAGAAATTTTACAGATTGAAAGGGACATACTATCGGTCTGTATGGAGATAAAACACAAATGGCAGAACTAACACCTTTTGCGCTGAAAGATGCACCAGCATTAATTGAAGCCGCATATCCCGCTCAAAAAATATCGTATGAAGCTCAAGCTGAACGAAAAGCTGTTGCTGCACAAACGCTCACTGGACTTGGATCATACTGGAAAGGCAGGAAACCACTGATTTTGGTGAGATCTATAATTTTAGGATGCCTATTACCTCAAACCGAAGACACTGAGAGCGACCTTGAAGTATTCGAAATGCTAATGGGATTCGATATAGAAAGCCTAGCAAAGCGAGCTTTAAAGCAGAATGTCATCAAGCCTGTTGATTTTGCAGCCAAACTGAAACTCCGTAATCCATGGGATTACTTCAGCCATAACGTAAAAAATACAGACGCCGAATTTAATAACATCAATAACCTAGAATTTCCTATTGATAGTAATACGCTCGGTTTGAAACTGCGATGGAGGCGCGACCTTGAAGAAGATGAAAAGCTAATAATATACCGTCAATATCTTGAGATGATAGAAGGTTATGAAGAAAAAGCTTGCTTGTGTAAAAGACCTGAGGAAGTAAATCAGGATTGGCTAAATTCACATATCTGGCCAAGGGTAAATGCTCACCTAAAAAGCTACGGCATTAAAACTACTTCTATACAAGATCTTATCGAGCAGCTAGGTCTTCTGCGCTACAACCACCGTCCAAGAGTCGGAGATACGTTTAGTGGCGGCGGCTCAATTCCATTTGAGGCCGCAAGATCTGGATGTGACTCCTATGCTTCGGATCTAAACCCAATTGCCTGTATGCTAACATGGGGAGGCTTCAACTTAATCGGAGCCCCGAGTAGCGAAAGAAAAAGAATTGAGCAACTACAAATTCAAGTAAGCGATTCAATAGATAAGAGGATTACAGATCTCAAAATTGAACATGATTCGTCAGGCAATAGAGCCAAGGCTTTCTTGTATTGCGTCGAAACTAAATGTCCAGAGACTGGCTGGATAGTTCCACTTTCTCCAAGCTGGGTCATTTCACCTAAATTAAAGGCGATCGCAAAGCTTGTTCCAAACCCTGAAAAAAAGTGCTTTGATATTCAAGTAGAAAGCGGAGTTTCAAATAGCGAGTTAAAAGCGGCAGAAAACGGAACAGTCCAAAATGGGGATATGGTTTATTCATTAGCGGAAAAAACCTACAGGACACCTATCAAAACCCTTCGTGGTGACTTTCGTACAGAATCTGGCAAGACCTCTAATCAGCTTCGTAAATGGAGTAAAACAGATTTTGCGCCACTTCCTGAAGACATTTTTCAAGAGCGTTTATACGCCATTCAGTGGATTACTGCAGACTCCCTCGAAGAGTCTAGACAAATTACTTATTTTAAGGGAGTCACAGTCGAAGATATTGAGCGGGAGAAAAAAGTTGAGAACATTGTTCGTGAAAATCTTGAGCAATGGCAGTTAGAAGGTCTGATTCCAGACATGGAAATAGACCCCGGCGAAAAAACAGATGAACCTATACGCACTCGCGGATGGACACATTGGCACCACCTTTACAACGCCCGACAACTTTTACTAAAAGTAATAGCAAAATCTGAGTGGTTAAGATCTCAGGAGCCACACTTAGGGATGATAAACATCGCGAAAATGGCAGATTTCAATTCTAGGCTTTGCCGTTGGGCTATATCACAGGGTGGCGGTCTAGGGGGACCTAAAGGAGTTTTTTCCAATCAAGCTTTAAACACTTTTTACAATTATGCAACTCGCTCTTGGGCTGGGTATGGCTCAAGTTCCTTCAAGGTGGCAGAAAGCCCTATCCATGCAGATATTCATAAATCAATAGTTTCTGCAACAGCCAATCAACCTCAACAAGAATGTGATCTTTGGATAACGGATCCGCCATACGCTGACGCAGTAAATTATCACGAAATCACTGAGTTCTTCATAGCATGGCTGCGTAAAAATCCGCCCTCACCTTTTAATGAGTGGACTTGGGACTCTAGAAGAGCACTTGCTATCAAGGGTATCGGCGATGAATTCCGAAAGAATATGGCTGAGGCATACTCAGCCATGGCCACGAATATGCCTGATAACGGTATGCAATGCGTAATGTTTACCCACCAAGATACTGGTGTATGGTCCGATATGATTGGTATATTCTGGGCTGCTGGATTACAAGTTGTCGGTGCGTGGTATATCGCGACTGAAACAACCTCTGAACTTAAAAAAGGTGGCTATGTTCAGGGCACAGTTATCCTGATGTTGCGTAAACGTCCGCCAGGAGAAAGAGCCGGCTTTAAGCAGCGTCTAATGCCTGCTGTACGTGCTGAAGTAAAAAAACAAATCGAAACCATGATGCACCTTAATGACGAGGTGAAAGATAAGATGGGCGAGCCAGTGTTTAATGACTCTGACTTGCAAATGGCGGGTTACGCTGCAGCACTTAAAGTTCTCACATCATACACTCACATTAGCGGAGAAGATGTCACAACGTTTGCCCTGCGTCCTCGCAGTAAAGGTGAAGTTACTGTTGTAGATGAGATCGTTCAACAAGCTGCCGAAGCTGCCAATGGTCTGTTAGTTCCCGATGGTTTAAGTACGAATACCTGGCAGAAACTAAGTGGTATCCAACGCTTTTATCTGCGTATGATGGATATTGAAACCACTGGCGCAGCCAAACTCGATAATTACCAAAATTTCGCCAAGGCCTTCCGTGTTGAAGACTACTCAAGAGTTATGGGTAGCATGGCTGCAAACAAAGCCCAACTAAAACGTATTACTGAGTTCGTCTCGCGTGACTTAACCGAAAGCAACGAGATTGGCTCAACTTGGCTAGGCCATCTAATTATTAGTCTGCAACAATTACTGGCAGAGGCAGAGCCGCAGTCTGTCATTAGTCAGTTACAAGCTGATTTGCCGGACTTTATGGAAATTCGAACTCTATTAATTGACATGCTGTTGTTCATCGAAAACAAAGCACCAGAAAAAGAAGCTCGAGATGTGGCTGAAATACTTGGAGCACGTTTGAAAAATATGAGAGCGCTAGGTAACTAGGCTGAAGATCAAAGGTTGAATTAAGGGAGTAACGAAACAATGACTATAAGACGATTTTCATCTCGCACTCATAAACTGGACAGTAGTTTTTTGCTCGAGCATTTAAAAGGTGCTCGTAGCTATAAACGTATCGCAGGCTACTTCACTAGCTCCTTGTTTGAGGTAGCAAATGAACTGATTGAAGCCATCCCGGAAGTAAAAATCGTCTGTAACGTCGACATACACCCAGACGATCTTAAGGTTGCAAAACTGCGTGAATCAAAAATGATTGGGCGCTGGAACGAGCAAGATATCGAAACAGAAGCACTGCTCAACCGTGACCGCTACCGCAGGCTTGATAGTTTCTTAGCAAAGCATGGCCAAGTTATTCGCGTTGCACCTGATAGCATTTGTGGTTTTCTCCACGGCAAGGCTGGTGTGATTGAGTGCGCTGATGGTCGTAAACTGGGGTTCATGGGCTCAATGAATGAAACCAGTAGCGGCTGGCAACGCCACTATGAGATTTTATGGGAAGATGACTCTCCAGAAGGCGTTGCATGGATTGAAGAAGAATTTGAATATCTGTGGAACGCTGCTCGTCAACTACCAGACGCTGTCATTCGGGAGGTAAAACGTCGAGGATATCGTCGTGAAATAGTTTTTGACGAGATAGACGATGATGAAGATCTGGCACCAGCGGCTCTTATTGAATCACCTCTATATCGCCAGGGCTTTTCTCTTCAGCCTTGGCAGCAAGGCTTTGTAAGTGAATGCGTTCGCCACTACCACAATCATGGTATCGTTCGTCTACTGATTGCAGATGAAGTCGGTTTAGGCAAAACCTTATCGATGGGTACAGCGGCACTGAGTCTGTGCTTGCTTAGTGACAAGGAAAATAAAAAGAGAAAGCCCGTTATCATTTTTGCACCGGCCACCCTTTGTGAGCAATGGCAAACAGAAATGATAGACAAGCTCGGTATTCCTTGCGCAAGATGGCAAACTCAAAAGAAGGCTTGGTTAGATCCAGACGGAAGAATTATTTCTCCTGTTGGGCAATCGTTTATTGCCAATTGCCCGCTTAGAATAGGAATTGTATCTACTGGCTTAATGATGCAGGAGTCACTAGAGAAAGACTACCTTCTTGGTTTACGTTTTGGACTCACCATATTAGATGAGGCGCATAAGGCAAGAAGCAGACAAGGCTTTGGTAAAGAGGCTGGCTCTCACAATAACTTGCTCGCCTTCATGCGCGAAGTCGCTGCCCGTTCAGACCATGTTTTATTGGGAACTGCCACCCCCATTCAAACAAGACCAGAAGATTTATGGGACCTAATGGGCATCCTTCATCAAGGTATCGGGAACTTCGTTTTAGGTAATGATCTCGCCAAATGGCATCGTCCCAAAGAGGTGTTGCCAATATTATCGGGCGAACAGCTTGTTAAGGAATCTAGCTTTGCATGGGAGCTACTGCGTTCGCCATTGCCCATGGTAGACTCAACAAACGAGCAGCATTCAAGAAAGTTGTTTCGGTCTATCAGAGAAGATCTCGAACTCATAAATGATAGGAAGTGGGACGTTAAAAACCTACTCACTGATTTATCCGAAGACTCCAGAGATTACCTTGAAGATGAATTAGATCGTGACATTGCTGGCGCAAGTTTCTTTCAGCGGGAAAATCCATTTATACGCCATATTGTTCTTCGAAAACGAGTCACGTTAGAAGACGCTAACCTACTACCGAGAATTGGCGTTGACGTTCACCCTGACCGAAATCTGGCTAAAGAAGAGCATAAATTTAATAGTCTGTTTGAAGGGAAAGCACTAAGAACCAGTGAGGATTTTAGACAGGCTTATGCCGAGGCTAGAAACTTTGGCAAAGCTTTATCCCAGAGTGGCAA
Organism: Pseudoalteromonas sp. XMcav1-K; assembly: GCF_044005875.1. NCBI lineage: Bacteria > Pseudomonadati > Pseudomonadota > Gammaproteobacteria > Alteromonadales > Pseudoalteromonadaceae > Pseudoalteromonas > Pseudoalteromonas sp. XMcav1-K. The sequence continues at coordinate 87,174 of NZ_JBIPJE010000036.1, forward strand.
AGGCAGTGGCTTTATGAAAAATCTCATGGAACAAAGGATTTGTTCAAGTATCGCAGCAGGCCTAAACACTGCAAGAATGTTGCTTGAAGGTAGAACAATTCAAGAAGAAAGTGACGAGCAAAATATCGAGCTAAAAGCAGAAAGCCCTGATGAAATTGCAGTACTTGAAAGAATGATTGCTCGCCTGGAACGTATCGAGGAAGACCCAAAACTCCAGGCAGTGTTGCACTACTTAGAAAAAGAGCAATGGCTTAAACACGGCGTAATCATATTCAGTCAGTATTATGATACGGCCAAGTGGGTTGCAGACTCTTTAGCAGCACGTTATCCCGATCAAGCTGTCGGTTTGTACGCGGGCGCCGGGCGTAGCCGCCTATACCAAAAAGGCGACAGCGTAAATATTGAACGAGAAACACTTAAGCGGATGGTTGCCGAACATCAACTAGAAATAATGATTGCAACAGATGCAGCTTGTGAGGGCTTAAATCTTCAAACACTCGGTACTTTAATGAATATTGACCTACCGTGGAACCCAACTCGACTAGAACAACGAATTGGTCGAATTAAACGCTTTGGACAAGTGCGTGAAAAGGTCGATATGCTGAATTTGGTAAATGAGCAAACGGTGGACGAAAAAGTCTACGACAAGCTATCAGAGCGCATGCAAGACCGGTATAACCTATTTGGCTCACTACCTGACACCATCAAAGACGAATGGATTGAAGATATTGAAACCATGGGTGAAAAGATGGATGAATATATAGACGCGCAGAAGACTGCAAATGGATTCGATTTGCGTTACACATCCACTATGGAACCATCAGATAAAGATTGGCGGGATTGCTCAGAGGTTTTATCTAGAAGAGACTTTAGTGAGTTGATGACATCGGGATGGAGTGATACAAAATGAGCGAAAGTTCAACATTAAAGCACTTATCACCTTAGACTTTTCAGGAACCGAAGTGGAGTTTCTGACATTAGATGAAGTTCGAGAATTCTGGCAGCAAGAAAAAGCTGAATGGGCTTGGCTAGAACAAGCCAGCAGGCAGGACGGAAATCTTGGTCAAATTTGGAGCCCTTTTAATGGTTTGTTTGGCCAATTGGAGCAGTTTGTCCAACAATCACAACACCATCAAAATAATGAAAGTCACCTAATCAATTTAGCGAACACTCTTAAAAACCAAACGAATACGGCTAACTCACAAGGCTTTAGATTAACTCAATCTCCAGAAGCACAGTTCGTGTTCAATTTGAAAGATAGTAAAGGCTCACAGATTGCCGCATACGCACTAGCTTTTTTAAACAGCAATAATGTTAACTTTACAACTCCTGCAGCTTTTCAAGGTGCCTATTGGGCAATGCAATATAAACAGGGCTCTCAAGAAACCGTTGAAGCTCATCAAAAGGCTCTAGAATCGGCTAAACATGGCTGGGCAGTCAGGTTTGGTAAACAACATAAAGAGTTGAGAGAAAGCAACGACCAATATATTCAGGAAATAACAAGCCTTAAAAACCAGTTTGATTCATTGGTAGAAGACGTTAATAACACCAAAAATAAACAAGTAACCGAGTTCAATAACACTCTTAAAGAAATACAAGACAAGCTTGCAGATATTGAAAATACCTACGATGAGAAATTGGCGCTGCAGTCTTCGGTTCAGTATTGGAGCGATAAACGTATTCACCACCAAAAAGTGATGTGGTGGTTAGCTGGTGCTACGGCATTTTTGCAGCTTTGACAGGTGGCGGATTCGTTTGGGCTGCATTCGGGCTATTAAAAGAAACGGTTACACAGGTTCCATTATGGAAGCTCGGTGTCATGCTTGCGATATCTTCTTTTGGTGTATGGTTAACGCGTTTGTCTGGCAAAATTTTCATATCTAACCTCCATTTGCGCACTGACGCTGATGAAAGAGTAACAATGATTCAAACTTATTTAGCTTTACTTCGTGAAGGTAGTGGACCAAAAGATGACGAGCGACAACTCATATTACAAACGCTATTCAGGCCAAGCTCCACTGGGTTTATAAAAGAAGATGGACCTTCTGGTTTCTATGAAGCTATGTCCAAGCGATGGGAAGATAATGATGATCACATATGACCAACTCATGCAGCCACTGATTCAAGCCTTAGCAAATTTAGGAGAGTCAGGTAGCATCGACGAAATTTACGAGGAAGTCGTCGAGCTCGAAAAGTTCGACGAGAATACTCTGGCGGTGTTACATAACCCAGAAAAGAGTAGTCAGACAGAAGTTGGTTATCGCCTAGCATGGGCAATAACGTACCTCAAAAAAGCGGGTTACTTGGAGAACTCGTCTAGAGGTGTTTGGGCACTAACAGATAAAACCAAGCGTTCTCCCAACATTGATAGCCGAGAGATTGTCAATTTTGTTCGCTCGCTTGATAAAAAAGAGAATCAAGAAACAGTGGATCCATCAGATCCTGCGAGTAGCGTCTCTGATTCACCAGAAGAGACGTTGGCATGGAGAGAGAAGCTTCACCATATACTGATTGAGGAGATGAGCCCCGACGCGTTTGAGCGTCTCACACAACGACTACTGAGAGAATCAGGCTTTATTCACGTTGAAGTTACCGGTCGCACAGGTGATGGCGGGATCGACGGCAAAGGTATTGCTCGTATTAACGGGTTAATGAGTTTTCATATCGCTTTCCAATGCAAAAAATACAAAGGGTCGGTTGGAGCTCCGGAGATCAGAGATTTTCGTGGCGCGACTGTCGGGCGTGCCGACCGAGGTATGTTTATTACCACGGGAAGTTTCACGAAAGCGGCCATTGAAGAGGCTAACAGAGATGGCGCAGCACCGATTGATCTCGTTGACGGTGACCAACTTGCAGACAAGCTTAAAGAACTCTCCCTAGGGATCAAAACTGAGCTGGTGGAGAAGGTAACGGTTCAACACGATTGGTTTTTAAATATCTGACTCAACCAAGATAAAGTAAAAAAACATTGGTTACATTAATTGAATACCAACCTTTTGTATGCTGCAATCGAGGATTTTTTTGTGTGGTGCAGGTGTGACCAGTGGTGTAATTTTACCGCCACTGCCTCCTAATCGACTCTCCCCTCTTACTAGCACGGCTACAAATCTAATATGGTAAAAAGCGAGCAAAGCAAGCTCAATTAACCGCCAATCAGCACAACATATAGTCGATCACGGCGGGAATCTATTAGATCTGTAACTCGAATCTATTAGTTCTGTTGGGTTACAAATCTAATCGACTATTTTTGTTGTTCGGCAACAAATTACTTTTCTAATAGGGTGATCGCATAGAATTTGTTGCCGAATCTATTAGATTTGTATCTCGAAACACCTCAAATCGCATAGGATTTGTTGCCGAACCTCACTAGATTTGTAACCGTAATTTGCAAAAAAATAAGATAAATCAGAGCTCAAATTTTCCTTAAAAGAAAAAGATTTAAGAGAAAAAGAAAGATCTTTCTCTTTCTTGTTTGACTAAACGCTAAAAAATTATCGGTAACAAAACTAATAGACTGCATGACGCATTTAGCCGAATTACTTAGTCAAATTCGCAAATAAGTAAGTACAAACAGGAACTCCTAGAGGTTCAGCTTCATGTTCGCTTTAATAACTTCGAACCAAGAATCGTCTCACTCGACTATCTAACTCATGTACTTTTTGTCTCGTCGCGACGAAGGAGCTTGGTTAGAAAAGAGTGACAACAGGAGTATGAAGTTGAAGTCCAAATCTGAAGTCAATACTAACAACATTTTTGACAAAACCTTATCGTCAACGAGCATAAATGCACGACCAAAAACTTTAGGAGCGTTCCCAATGAGCAATCTGCAACCACTGACCGATGCATTGGAAAGCGCAATGACACTTGCTGAGCAAGTTCGTTGGCTAGAGCAAAAGATCATCACCTTGGAGACTGAACTTCGTAAATTAACGCATAACGGTTGGATGTCCCTAGCTGAAGCCTCAGAGCACATACCAGGTAAGACTGTTTCTGCACTGAGACAAAGAATTAAAAATCCCAAAAAGCCGATGCCAGAAGGCGTTGTGTGGCGTCAAGAAGCAAAAGGCCACGAGATACAAATTCACCTTGGAAACTACAGGAAATATGCGTAATGGCTCAGAAAAGTAAAAATACGTTCAAACCTACTAAAGAGCAAGAGGCAGCTCTAAAAGCTGCCAAAGGAGTATTCCGTATCGGGAAAACTCTATACCTCCAGTTTAAAGTACCAGATAGAACTACAGCCCAAAAGAAGTCGTTAGGCTATCCAGTAACCTTGGACAACATAAAACTAGCAGAGCAGACACTAGGAAACATAAAGATCGATATTGCTAATGGCACCTATAAAAACGACTCTGACGCGTTCTGGCAAAAGCATTTCCCTATGGATACGGCACATTTAAAATCAGGAATTGGAATTGAGCAGTGCTTCACCGAATATACAAACGCACATACCAACTACCTATCGGACTCCAAAAGAGATAAATTGGCATCCGCACTTAGCTGGGCATTGCATTACGAGTTAGGCACAAAAGATGTTGCCCAAATAACTACTGAGCAATTAAATCTAGTGCGTCAAGCGACTGTTAAAGGAACAAAAGAAGAACTTATTGAGTCAAGACGTAATGCGTTTTACGAAGAGCTAAAAAATGATTACGGCAAGCAGGCAATAAAATCATTCACGGCAACACAATTAAGTAAGTTGGAACGAAGCTACAACAAAGCTCATCCTATTTTCTTTTCAGGGTGTGCAGCATCAACTGTCACAGAATACACGAAAGCGATTAATCAAGTGCTAGAGTTTGCTAATGAGCGTCGTTACATCAAGTTCAATCCAGCTAAAGAACTCAAGAAACTTGCTAAAGACACCATTAAGCTTTTAAAGCAAGTGAGCAATATCAATCCATTTAGCCAAAAAGAACTTTCTCGACTGCTAGACGTAATACATGTTCCACAAGTTAAGGATATGGTCACTTTTTTGGCGTGGACAGGATTACGTCATGGAGAATTAAAAGCATTAGCATGGGAGGATGTTGATCTCGAAAATCGAAGGATTTATGTTCGTTACAATCTAACTAGAAAAGGAAATATGAAACTAGTTAAAACCGAAGCTGGTGTTCGAACGGTTGAATTGTTGCCGGCAGCATTGGAGGTTCTGATTAAGCAAAAAGAAAAAAGTTATAACCTACCCCAAAGAAATGAAGTGATTTTTGGTAACAATCAAAAGTCAGTTACGGTCCAGCGCCGCAGAGTTTTCTTGAGTAGAGATAACGAACCTTATAAACGACCTGAACTCACTACGGTTCCCAAACAATGGGAAAAATGGCTAATTGAAGCGGAACTAGAACACCGCCCCGCCTACCAGCTAAGGCATACTTATGCGAGCCGTATGCTTATGAAACGTGTGCCGGCAACTTGGCTAGCTAAACAAATGGGTCACGCTGATACCAATATGATAGCCAAAATTTATGGTAAATGGCTCCAAGAAGACGAACCTGATTTCATGGAAAACCTAGCCAAGAGTTTAGGCCAACAGTACTAATCAATAATAACGAAGCGGGAGTTTCTTAAGCAAACTCCCCAAATCTTTACAAAGGAATTATCTAACGCATGCTCCCAATTAGATTAACTGACAAACTCATTGTTGGTACGGTAGATAGTCTGCGTTGTGTTGATGGATATCCACCTACAACAGAAGATGTCGCTGGTATATTAGGTGTCGATGATACAAAGCGAGTCGAACGCGCTCTCTACAGAGCCCTAGAGCGAGAAAAATTAAAGCTTAAGGGGTGCCGTTGGTATGTAAATCCTGGCTCTCTCGCAGGTAGTAATTAACATTTACCTGGAGCTCGACTTTGAGTCTTAAAAAAACTGGCATCAGTTTTTCTATCGTTGAAATTAATTTATTAAAGGAGTGAGTTAATTTTGATGCTTCATGTTAAATTATTGCACTCTTATTGAGTTCGGAAATCTAGGCTATGGACAGTATTGATAAACAAATTATAGAAGTAAAGAAGCTAGTGTCTTTACCTAACCTCACTATTCCAGCCTATCAGCGCCCTTATAAATGGTCTCAAACAAACTTGGCTGATTTGCTAAGTGATTTAAAGGTATATCGAGAGAAATCAGCATACCGCTTGGGATCAGTGGTATTTCATAAGCACGTAGATAGAGACAAAATAGCACTTGATATCGTTGATGGACAACAGCGGACACTAACCTTAGTGCTTTTAGTAAGAGCTTTATTAGAAGAGCGCTTGGATGGCTTAAAGCGGCAAGATGTAAAAGATACACTCTGCTCACTTATAGAGCCTATCAATGCATTTCTAGCGCGACAAACCTTTAATAGTGATATCTCGCATCGTAATTTGCACCAAAACTATATGGCGGCAAAGCGTGCTGTTGCTCGCAGTGAGTTTACTGAAGCCGATATTGATTTTTTATTAAACCGCTGTGAGGTCGTTACTTTTGTGCTCGATGATGTGTCAGAAGCATTTCAGTTTTTTGATTCGCAGAATGCCAGAGGCCGAGATTTAGACCCCCATGATTTATTAAAAGCGTTTCATTTACGTGAGTTTTCACAAAGTGAAAGTCAACTTAAAGCTGACTCGGTAAGACATTGGGAAAGCTTAGAAAGCGAACAATTAGCACGACTATTTGCCAATTACTTGTTCCGTATTCGCAACTGGGCACAAGGTAAGTCGGCAAAATATTTTAATAAATCAAAAGTAGGTTTATTTAAAGGCGTGAATCTTGATCAAGTTGGACTTTACCCCTATGTAGAGCCACTTCGTATTGCGCACCATTTTGTTGATGACTATAACGGGCAGTATCAGCGCCATATTGATCACCAACTTATGCGTTTTCCTTTCCATTTAGATCAGATGATCATAAATGGGAGACGTTTTTTTGAAATGACCAGCCATTATCAACATAAGATCAATGAGATTGTCAGCGATGAGCGAGGAGGCAAACAAAAGGCCAAGGGTGGTGAAGTAAAAAGTCAGAGTATTCGCATTTTGGATCACGAGCTAGAGCCATTAGCCAGTGAGATTCTGCATACATTAAACACTTATCCATCCCGCACTCGGACAGGAGATGGGTATGTACGTACGCTATTTGATTGTGCAGTGATTTTTTATCTTGATAAGTTTGGCGCACATCAGCTTTCGCAAGCGATAGAGAAGCTATTTATTTGGGCATATAGCTGCAGACTACAAATGCAAGTCGTGGGTATAGAGCGCATGGATAAACACGCTCTTACACACAATGTATTTGAGCGTATAAAACAAGCAGTGCAACCTAGTGATGTTTTAAATTGGCCATTAGGCACATTGAAAGCGTCTGATTGCAAGGGAACCAGGCTGAGTGAGATCACAAAGCTGTTTGAGGACATGAAGTACTATGAGTAATACACAAACACCGTACCTGCAATACAATGATGGAGCTGCAAGTAAAGCAATCACCAGCTTTAGCGTTAAAGAATTGCTTTGTGATACAAGCCGTTATTTAGTTCCTATGTACCAACGTAACTATGCGTGGGGGGAAGGTGAAATCAACCAGTTAATTCAGGACGTATTGGACTATCAGCACAGCAAATCTAATCAAACTTACTATATTGGCACACTAGTAGTTTTTGAGCGTAAAGATGGCAGCTTTGAAGTGATTGATGGGCAGCAACGTTTTACCACGCTCACGTTATTAGCTTTTGCTCTTAAACGCTTATCTGCTGCAAACAACTCGACGGTTGATATGGGCTGGTACAATGCACCCAACCTTAATTTTGAAAGCCGACAAAAATCATCTGACACCTTTGCCAGCCTTATCCAAGGTGTTGCATTAGAACACTTAAAAACTGACGACTATAACCTAGATGTGGTGAATGGATTCTCGTTACTTATAAAAGGTTTATTGGCTCTAGGTGATAAGCTAGAAGGTTTCTGCGAATACTTGTTCAAAAAAGTAGAAATAGCGCGTGTATCAGTACCTAAGGATACTGACTTAAATCATTATTTTGAGGTAATGAATAATCGTGGTGAGCAGCTAGAGAAGCACGAAGTAGTCAAAGCAAGACTAATGTCGGTATTAAATGAAATTACTGACCCCGATGATCGCGAACAGAGTATACAGCTACTCGATAAAGTATGGGACGCAACAGCGAATATGGAGCGTTACGTTCAATATGGTTTTAGCCCAGAAGAAAGGCACCTTATTTTTGGTAAAGACGACTGGGGGCAATTTACACCAAAGTGCTACGCTGATTTAGCTGCTAGTATTGGCGAGGCAACCACTCAAAAGAACGAATGCACTCAAACCATATCGCTGACGCTCAATGAGATATTAGCAAAGCCACCTCAGTCCTCTTCTAGCGCAGATATCACGCTAACACCAGAGCGCTTTAATAGCGTGATTAATTTTTCTAACTTCTTACTACATGTATTGAGAGTGTTAACAAAGCAGGATATCGCATTAGACGATAAGCGTTTGCTAGAACAATTTGATGCCTATTTAAAAGGCAACAGCAGTGACAAAATTAGTGCTGTAAAAGACTTTGTATTTGCATTACTTAAGTGCAAATACCTTTTCGACCAGTACATCATTAAACGTGAATTTAGTGATGGAAAAGATAAGTGGAGCTTGAAGAAGCTACATTTTTATAACGCTAAAAGCCAGAGCTACATTAATACTTTCGATGACAGCAAAGAACAGGATGATGAAGATGGCTTTGAAGGGATAAACCGCCAACTTTTAATGTTGTTAAGTGCTTTGCATGTTTCCACACCTACATTGGTTTATAAGCACTGGCTAAATGGTGCGTTGTTCCACTTATTCAATATGGATGGAGTGACTCCTCGCCTGTATTTACAAAAACTCGAAAACTTAGCTCGCCAATTTGTATATGGACGCTTTTTAAGCGAATCGCCTTCTGATTATTACCAAATGATTTACCAAAACTCTCATTATTCAGTGTTAGACCTAAACAATCAGCAAACTATGGTGAGGCTGCACTATGGCGCGATTGAAAATAACTTAGTGTTTAACTATCTCGATTATTTACTGTGGTGTGATGGTATTCAAAACAGAAAAGACGATGTCATTACGCAGTTTGAATTTACCTTCCGAAGCTCTGTTGAACACTTTTATCCTCAACACCCACTTGATGGGCATAGAGTACTAGCCGATACAGACTTACATAGGTTTGGTAATTTGTGTTTGATCAGTCACAGCAAAAATTCAAAATTAAGTAACTTACAACCAACCGCTAAGCGTGACCATTTTAAAGCAGCAATTGCTGATAAAAGCATTGATACACTAAAGTTGTATGAAATGATTAAGTTAATGAGTACCGCTGCTGAATGGACAGAAACTCAAATAGCATCTCATGAGCATGACATGTTAACTATATTTGTTAACGATTCGAATAAGTTCTTAGACGACGAGTAAGCGTTTTAACCTAATAGAAGTAAAAAGCTCAGGCCTAAAAACCTGAGCTTTCTTCTTAATTTGTCTAATATTTGTCTAAATTAGACAAGCCATTAGAAAAATCTATATATTTTAATCAGTTACAACTAAAACGGCATTTTGAAGCCTGGAGGCATTTGCATACCGCCAGTCACAGAAGCCATTTTCTCAGCTGAGCCTTCTTCAACGCGGCGAACTGCATCGTTGATTGCTGCTGCAACTAGATCTTCGATCATTTCTTTGTCATCTTCCATTAATGACTCATCAATGTCGATGCGACGAACATTGTGGCTACCTAGCATAGTTACTTTCACAAGGCCTGCGCCTGCTTCGCCAACTACTTCCATATTTTTAATTTCTTCTTGGGCTTTTTGCATGCGCTCTTGCATTTGCTGCGCTTGCTTCATCATGTTACCCATTCCGCCTTTAAACATAATTTTCTCTCTTTTAATGCATGGCAGCTAGGCTACCAACAGAATTATAATGCCTTTATTGTACCTTCATCTAGCTCTGCGTCAAAGTGTGTCATGAGCTGAGTGATAATTGGGTCGTTTTTAATGGTGTGCACCGCTTGTTGATGACGAAATGCATCAATCTTTTGCTGAATTTTAAACGGTGTTTGTTCTACCACATCGTTAAAATTAATAATTAATTCAACGTGCGTATTTAGTAAATTTGACAGTGCTTGTTGCAACTGTTCACGCAGCATAGGTGAGTCGAGGTGTCGCTGTTCACTGTCAACCAGTAAGCTCACTTCTGCCCCATTTTGCTGATAAATACTGTGCAGAGCAAATTGACGCACGCGACCACCAAGTCCCATGGTTTCAATTTTATTTGCCCAGTCATCTTGCTGATGAGCAAAACGCTCTTGTGAAATTGGGCTTTCAAAGCCTTCAATAACTTGCGGCTCTGGGGCAGGAGCTTCCTCTTGCTTTGGCTCTGGCGCTAATTGTTCAATTAACTCAGGTGCCACATGCTGAGTTTCTCCGCGGTATTTTTCAAGTGGGCTTTGCTTTGGTTTTGCAAAGTTTTCGCCCCTTTGCTGGGGCTCAGTCTTTTTTATTGACGTTTCGCTACCGTCCGGTTGAATAAGTGAACCCGAGCCCGACACATTGCGACGCGCTAAAATTTTCGCGATTGCTTCGGCTTCGTTATTAAAGTTTTGCTCAAAGCTTGGCTGAGGCGACTCTTCTACTGGTGGCTGTTCATTTACCACCTGCTCAAGCATTTGCTGTGGTTCTGGTGCACTATCGAACTGTTGCTGTTGCTGTTGCTGTTGCTGTTGCTGTTGCTGTTGCTGTTGCTGTTGCTGTTGCTGTTGCTGTTGCTGTTGCTGTTGCTGTTGCTGTTGCTGTTGCTGTTG
>NZ_JBIPJE010000037.1:0-38371 GCF_044005875.1 Pseudoalteromonas sp. XMcav1-K
CTTTTGAGCGCACTTTTCTCATTGTTGCTCGATATTCGCTTAGATTACTAGGCCACACATCGAGCGCCGCGATAAAAGCACGCTCAAACAGAACAAAAATAGAACAGCAAAGATCAACAGACCCTAAGCTTTGCGACGCTTAATTTTAACGCCTAAACCACCTAGTTTATCTTCAATGCGCTGATAACCTCGGTCAACATGGTAAATGCGGTCTACCACGGTTTCACCTTGTGCAATCGCACCTGTCAGTATCAAACTCGCAGAAGCACGAAGGTCTGTAGCCATTACCTGCGCACCACTAAGTTGCTCAGTATGCTCACAAATTGCGGTATTACCTTCTAAGCGAATATTCGCTCCCATACGCTTTAGTTCAGGCACATGCATAAAACGGTTTTCGAAAATCGTTTCGGTAATCGTTGCACTGCCTTCAGCAACCACATTTAACGCTGTAAATTGTGCTTGCATATCGGTTGGAAAGCCCGGGTGCGGTGAGGTTTTAATATTAACCGCTTTTGGCATGCGACCACGCATATCAAGGTAAATACTGTTATCCGCAAGCTCAATGTGTGCGTTAGCATCACGTAGCTTTTCAATAACCGGTTCTAAACTAAAGTGATCAGTGCCATGACATAGCACTTCGCCTTTCGCCATTGCCGCTGCAACTAGGTAAGTACCCGTTTCGATGCGATCTGGCAAAATGCGATGCTGACAACCTGTTAGCGACGCTACACCGGTTACTTCAATACGATCCGAACCTGCACCTGAAATCTTCGCACCCATAGCACTTAGATACTTAGCTAAGTCGGTGATTTCTGGTTCGCGTGCTGCGTTTTCTAATACAGTAACACCGTCAGCTAAGGTTGCCGCCATTAGTAAGTTTTCGGTAGCACCTACACTCACCACATCCATAAAAATGTGCGCGCCTTTCAAGCGACCGTTTACTTTGGCATTAATATAGCCGCCTTCTACCGTGATTTCAGCGCCCATTTTTTCAAGGCCTGAAATATGAAGGTCAACAGGACGAGCACCAATAGCACAACCGCCTGGTAACGACACCTGCGCCTCACCAAAACGTGCCAATAACGGCCCTAACGCTAAAACAGATGCGCGCATCTGCTTTACAAGCTCGTATGGCGCAAGCACTTTATCTATAGTCGCGCCATCAACGATTAAATCATCTTGCTGCCACTCAACTTTAGCGCCTAATGTTGATAATAGTGCTTCAGTGGTATTAATGTCGCGCAAACGCGGTACATTGGTAAAACGGCTTTTGCCGTTAGCGAGGATTGCTGCAAATAAAATTGGAAGTGCGGCGTTTTTAGCGCCTGAAATAGTCACTTCTCCGGCAATAGTGCTGCCGCCCTGAATAACAAATTGATCCATTTATGCCACCTATAGCATCATCAATTTGCGATCACGTTCCCATTGCTCTGGCGTGTAGGCTTTAATTGATACGGCATGCATTGTGCCGTCAGAAATCTTTTCCATTAATGGTGCATAAACCATTTGCTGCTGCTTAACGCGCGACGCGCCAGCAAAACACTCACCTACAACAATCAATTCATAATGACTGCCTTCGGCTTTTACTTTAATAAAATCAAGCGATAATGCTTGCGATAAAATATCTTCGACTTGTTTAGGATCCATTAACTCTACTCAAATAAATTCTCTACGTGACCCAATTGCATTAGCTTTTTGAGTTGCTCAGGTAAGTGGACAAGTTTAAGGCTTATATTGTTCCGTTGCAATTGTGAGAAATTATAGATGAGCCAAGCAAGGCCTGCAGTGTCAACTTTAGCAACCTCGCTCAAGTCGAGCGTTAGGGTTGATTGAGTTGGAACTTTGGGTAGTTTAACACTCGGTACTGAGTAGCGATTAAGCTCGCCACTCAATACATAAGTTGTATCATCAACCGCTTTTAACGTAAGTAAAGACATTACTTATTCACCAGCAAATTGCACTGGCAACTTGCTCTTTTTATCTAGCATATCAATTACGTAACCAAGGCCCTCTGTACGCAGAATACCGTGAAACTCTGATTGCTTAGCATCTAATAAGCTAATGCCTTCAGGTAACATATCGAAGCCTTTCCATTCGCCTGATTTAGTTTTGCGTACTTTAAAGTCGATGTTGATATCTGGCTTACCTGATTCAACAATTTTAGTTTTAACAAGCACTAACTTATCGTCTGAAAAGTCTTGAGCTGGTGCAAATTCTACTTCTTGACCACGATATTGCGTAAAAATACCCGCATAAGACGTAATTAAGTATTCGCGAAATACATCAATAAAGCGTTTAAGGTTTTCAATTTCCGCCTTTTGCTCTTCTTTATCTTTAATATTACGCACTTTAGAAATATAGCTACCAAGCACACGCTGCGCCGCATAGCGATAATCGATATAAGGAAGTAGTTCTTGCTCAACCACTACTTTCAAATGGTTTTTATCTTGTTCAATAATCGCTTTATCTTGAGTGATACGAGCAAAGGTGTTCTCTGCAACCGTTCTCACCATTAGATACGGGTTACTTTCGTCCACTTCTTTAGCAACTGATACACTCGATGCCAATACCAGTAAAATCGCAAATAAATATTTCATCATCTTAACTATTACAATCCTAATTAATCGTTACTTTGGTTAAACAAAAACTGACCAATAAGCTCTTCCAATACTAGAGCTGATTTCGTATCAGTAATAAAGTCACCATCTTTTAAAACCTTTACTTCTTCGAGGCCAAACATTTCACTTAGTTCATCCTCGCCATTCATATCTTTGTGCGCAATCACACCAGGGTTAATACCTAAATACTGCTCACCAAGAATGCCTGAAGTTAATATATTGACCGACGTAGTCTCGGTAAAATTGCTGTATTCTGTCGCAATTTTCATGTGCACAACAGGCACATAGTCCGTAGGATCCAAATTAATTGCTTCAACGCGACCCACTACAACACCACCTACCTTTATTGGTGAGCGCACTTTAAGCGAACCTATATTGTCGAATTTTGCAAAAAGGCTGTAAGTATCGCCGTTTCCACTCATGCCCGCATTCGCTACCTTAAGTGCCAGCATCACAATTGCTGCTATACCTAAACTAACGAAAAAGCCTACTAATATTTCAATTTTCTTCGAATTCATTTTTTACCCTTTACGCGCCAAACATAATTGCTGTTAGCACAAAATCTAATCCCAAAACTGCCAGTGATGACTGCACTACGGTTTCTGTTGTTGCTTTACTAATACCTTCAGAAGTTGGTACACAATCGTAGCCTTTATAAAGTGCAATCCAAGTCACAACAAAAGCAAATACCACGGCTTTAATTGCGCCATTTAGAATGTCTTTTTCAAACGATACTTGTGCCTGCATAATTGACCAAAAACTACCTGAATCCACACCAAGCCAATCAACACCAACAATATGTGCACCAAGAATCGCTACCGCCGAGAAAATCATCGCAAGTAACGGCATACTAATCATGCCAGCCCAAAAACGTGGCGCAATCACACGCTTTAGGGGATCTACAGCCATCATTTCTAAACTAGTTAACTGTTCTGTTGCTTTCATTAAACCAATTTCGGCAGTTAATGCACTGCCTGCACGACCAGCAAATAACAATGCCGTAACTACTGGGCCTAACTCTCGCAATAAGCTCAGCGCGACCAACGGGCCAAGGCTGTCTTCAGCACCGTAATCCACCAATACTGTGTAGCCTTGTAACGCCAATACCATGCCGATAAAAAGGCCTGAAACTAAAATAATAATCAGTGATAAAAAGCCAACCATATAAAGTTGCTTTATCAATAATGGTGTGCCCTTTTTGAAATTTGGCACACTAAAAATAGCGCCTAACAACATAATTAGCGCACGGCCTATGCCTGCTAGTGTGTCTAGTGTATTGCGGCCGATTGTTTGAATAGTATTAACCACGTTCGCTTCCCATTAATAAATCTTGGTCGTATGGCGCAGCATCAAAGTGGAATGGCACAGGACCATCAGATAGCCCTTGTAAAAACTGTTGAACTAACGGCGATTTTGACTGAGCAACCTGTTCAGGTGAACCTTCACCAATCACTCCTTTATCCGCTAAAATCACGACATGATCCGCAATACTCATCACCTCTGTCACATCGTGCGTTACCACCAAAGAAGTGATATTAAGTGTTTGGTTTAATGATTTGATTAACTTAACTAACACGCCCATTGAGATTGGATCTTGGCCCGCAAAAGGTTCATCGTACATGATTAATTCAGGGTCGAGTGCAATTGCCCGCGCCAGTGCCGCACGCCTAGCCATGCCACCTGAAAGTTCTGACGGCATTAAATCACGCGCGCCACGTAACCCAACCGCTTCTAATTTCATTAATACGATGATACGGATAACGTCTTCTGACAGTTTAGTATGTTCACGAAGTGGAAAAGCAATATTGTCAAACACGCTCATATCAGTAAATAAAGCGCCGCTTTGAAATAACATGCTCATACGTTCACGCGCTTGGTATAGCTCGCTGCGTGACATTTTCGGAATGCTTTCACCTGAAAACAAAATGTCGCCTGAATCGGGTTTCAGCTGACCACCAATCAAACGCAACATGGTTGTTTTACCAATACCACTTGGCCCCATTATCGCGGTGATTTTTCCTGTAGGAACGCTAAAGCTCATGTTTTGATAAATCACTCTATCGCCACGAGAAAAGGTAATGTCCTTTATTTCAACTAAACTTTGCGACAAGTCGCTCTCCTAGAATTAATTGCGCACTGTATTCTAAGCGTTTTAAAAATGTTGTGAAACCTATGAAAAAGTAAATATTTGTAATAACACTTACAAAAGCTGTGTTTTAAATCCAGATTTGATATTATTTGGTGTTATCTAAATTTTGGTTTTTATTCAATAATGTTGTTATCAATTGCTATTTTAATTGCAGGATTTGTCGGCTTAGTTTGGAGTGCGGATCGCTTTGTTTTTGGTGCAGCTGCACTGGCAAAGAACTATGGTATTCCAACATTAATTATTGGTTTAACAATTGTCGCGATGGGCTCATCGGCACCAGAGATGATGGTATCGGCGCAAGCGGCGCTTGCAAAACAAACAGACACTGCTGTCGGTAACGCGGTTGGTTCAAATATTACTAATATTCTGCTAGTACTTGGTATTACTGCACTGTTGCGCCCGCTGAGTGTGTCATCGAGTACGCTAAAACGTGAAATGCCAGTAGTAATGCTAGTATCCCTTGGTGCTTGGTACATTTTATCGGACAACTATTTAGCATTCGGTGAAGGCGTTGCACTGATGGTGAGTTTCTTCATTTTCATTGCTGCAGTGACCATTATCTCGGTAAAACAAAGCAAAGCTGCCAATGCCGAACACGATCCTTTCGTTGACGAAGCCTGCGACGAAGTGCCTGACAATGTACGCACACCGATTGCGCTTATGTGGTTAGTTATCGGCATGGCGATTTTACCTATCAGTTCACATTTTATTATTGAATCAGCAACCGACATTGCCAAACTATTTGGTATTAGCGATTTGGTGATTGGCTTAACTATTATTGCAATTGGTACCAGCTTACCTGAACTTGCGGCATGTGTTGCTGGCGTACTTAAAAATGAAGACGATTTAGCGCTAGGTAACATTATTGGCTCAAATATCTTTAACCTATTAGCGGTATTGTCGCTTGCGGGCATTATTAATCCATCAAGCGTTGATCCTGCAGTATCGAGCCGCGATATCTTAATTATGTTAGGTGCAACAGCAGCCCTTATTGCAATGAGTTTGAGTATTCGCGGTTCACGCCGTATTAATCGTGTTGAAGGCGGTTTGTTGTTAGCTGCCTTTTTAGGATATCAATACCTTATTTTCTCAACAGTAAGCGCTTAAGGCAAAGTCATGAACTTTATTGCTCGCGGTAAACGCGTTTTAGAAATCGAAAAAAATGCCATTGAGCAACTCGCTCAATATATTAACGATGACTTTAGCAATGCGTGTCAGTTGATGTATGACTGCAAAGGCCGTGTTATTGTCATTGGTATGGGAAAATCGGGTCATATCGGTAATAAAATAGCTGCCACGTTAGCAAGTACTGGCACACCCGCTTTTTTTGTTCACCCAGGCGAAGCAAGTCACGGCGACTTAGGCATGATCACACAAGATGATGTGTTATTGATGATCTCTAATTCAGGTGAAACCGCAGAAGTGATTAACCTGATCCCCGTAATCAAGCGCATTGGTGCAAAAATCGTGGGCATGAGTGGCAAGCAACACTCAACTCTTGCACAACAATCTAATGTGCATATTTGTATCGCAATTTCAGAAGAAGCCTGCCCTTTAGGGCTAGCACCTACAGCAAGTACTACTGCAACACTGGCGATGGGCGATGCGATTGCTGTTGCATTGCTTGAAGAAAAAGGCTTTACCGCCGATGATTTTGCTTTATCACACCCTGGCGGCAGTTTAGGTAAGCGCCTATTGTTAATGCTTAAAGACATTATGCATCAAGGCGAAGCATTACCTGTGGTCGCTGAAAACACAACGGTTAAAAACGCTCTGTTAGAAATGACAGCCAAAGGGCTTGGTATGACAGCAGTTGTCGACAATAACGGATTACTTTCAGGTATTTTTACCGATGGTGACCTGCGCCGGATTTTAGAACAACGCATTGATATTCACGCTACAGCTATTTCAGAAGTGATGACTAAACAGTGCACAACAGCAAATGAATCGATGCTTGCTGCTGAAGCCTTAAACATAATGGAACAAAAGAAAATAAACGGTTTGCTTGTAGTTGACCAGCAACAACAGCCAATTGGCGCACTTAATATGCAGGATTTACTTAAGGCAGGTGTTTTATGAGTTTAACTGCATCACAACAGCTTTTTAACGAATTATATGCACAAACTAGTGCTGACGTATTTGCAAAAGCAAGCAAAATTAAACTGTTAATTTGCGATATCGATGGCGTATTTTCTGATGGTCGCATTTACCTTGGTAATGATGGCGAAGAACTTAAAGCATTTCACACTAAAGATGGTTTTGGTATTAAGTCGCTTATCAATAGTGGCATACAGGTTGCGATAATTACTGGGCGCAACTCAAAGATTGTGGAAAACCGCATGAAAAGCCTTACTGTTCAGCATATCTATCAAGGGCAAGAAGATAAAATAGTCGCTTTTAATAACTTAAAGCACACGCTATCACTTGATAACGAAAACATTGCTTATATTGGCGACGATAGCCCTGATTTACCCGTAATGGAATTAGTAGGCTTTGCCGTAGCAACCAATGATGCTCATCCTCTGGTAAAACGCATCGCTGATTATAAAACTACCATGCTAGGCGGTTTTGGCGCTGTAAGAGAACTGACCGATTTAATTATGCTGAGCCAAGACAAAACACTCA
This sequence comes from Pseudoalteromonas sp. XMcav1-K, assembly GCF_044005875.1. Lineage (NCBI taxonomy): Bacteria > Pseudomonadati > Pseudomonadota > Gammaproteobacteria > Alteromonadales > Pseudoalteromonadaceae > Pseudoalteromonas > Pseudoalteromonas sp. XMcav1-K. Next base: position 7,393 of record NZ_JBIPJE010000037.1, read on the forward strand.
GCCACGCAGGCAGTAGCAGCTAATGTCGGCGCGTATTGCACTTACTATACTTTTCACCATTGCCATGGTTTGGCTTTGGTTGCCTTACTTCTTTACTCCCAAAGAACCAAAACCGATTGTTGAAAACGTTGCCAGTATTCCTGATTACATTGCAACCGACTTAAAACAAACCAACTTTAATGAATCTGGTACTGTCAGCCATAAAGTGATGGCGCGAAAAATGTCGATGTATCAAGATTTGGGGTTTACCCACTTTGAAAAACCACAATTTACTATTTTTTCAGAACAAGGTGTGTGGCAGCTCACTGCCGATGAAGCCACGCTCTACAATAACGAAAAGCTCATTTTGGAACAAAACGTTATTGCCAAAAGTCTAACGCCCAATATCATGCTCAATACAATTGAAGCGGCAAGCGTAGAATATTTAATTAATAGCAAACTAATGACTTCTCAATCCGAAGTAAAAATGACAGGTCCGGGACTTGAAATTAAAGGACAAGGCCTCAATGCTAATTTAGAAGAGCAAGTTATTAAGTTAATAAACCATACAAAGACCACTTATTATGACCAATAACATGACGAAATTACTGTCAATCGCTGGACTAGCTGTCACTTTGTGTATCACAAGTGGACACGCTATCGCTGAGCAGATCAAACTTAAGCATCCACTTGAGATTGACGCCGATGAGCAAGCTGCTCGCTTAAAAGAAAATGTCGGTATTTTTCGCCATAATGTACAAATTAAGCATGGCAATATGACCATCACCGCCGATTACCTTGAAGCACATAAACGAGCAGAGTTAGGAGATAACCAGCAATTACTTATTGCCAGTGGTGATCCGGTAAAATTTAGTGCTGAACAAGAAGATGGATCAATCATTGTCGCAAGTGCTAAAAAAGTCACTTATGACGTGGCTAAATCATTATTTACAATGTCTGGTGGCGCTAAATTTCAACAAAATGGCGACATGATGTCAGCAGATACCATCATCTATGATCGCGCAGCTGAAACAGTGACGTCTAAAAAAGCTGAAAACTCAACTAACCAAGTAAAAACCATCATCAATACGCAAAATGAACAAGGCGGACAATGAGCACATTAATTGCCGAAAAGCTGGCTAAAAGTTACAAATCACGCCAAGTGGTAAAAAATGTTGGCTTAGAAGTGAAAGCTGGTAGTATCGTTGGTTTGCTTGGTCCTAACGGTGCCGGTAAAACAACGACGTTTTACATGATTGTTGGTTTAGTACCGAGCGACAATGGCGTTATTCGTATTGACGATAATGACATTACATTGCAACCAATGCATAGTCGCGCCCGTTTAGGTATTGGTTATTTACCGCAAGAATCGTCGATTTTTAGAAAGCTTACTGTGTATCAAAACATCATGGCGATTCTAGAGACACGCAAAGAACTTAATCGTGTGCAACGTGAAGAAGCGCTCGATGATTTATTAGAAGAATTTAACATTGGCCATATCCGAGATTCACAGGGTATGGCATTGTCGGGCGGTGAACGTCGTCGTGTGGAAATTGCGCGCGCATTAGCCGCAAACCCCAAATTTATCCTGTTAGATGAACCTTTTGCTGGTGTTGATCCTATTTCAGTGATAGATATAAAGAAAATAATTGAGCATTTGAAAAATCGCGGCATTGGCGTGTTAATAACAGACCACAACGTGCGTGAAACCTTAGATGTATGTGAAAAAGCCTACATTGTTTCTCACGGCGAATTAATCGCATCTGGCACAGCTGAAGACGTTTTAAACAACCAAAAAGTACGCGATGTATACCTAGGTGAACAATTCAGACTATAGTAATAGTTATAGGCCTTAAATTTGGAATTGAATTGTTAACTAGCGGCTTGAAATCGAAAGAAGGATTAGAATAACTACATGAAGCAATCTTTACAGCTTCGCCTTGGGCAGCAACTAACAATGACTCCACAATTGCAACAGGCTATTCGCTTGTTGCAGCTGAGTACGTTAGATTTGCAGCAAGAAATTCAAGAAGCGCTTGATGCCAATCCTTTACTTGAAGAAGACATTGACTACAGTGACGATAAACAAAACAACGAAAACACTGAGTCAAACAAAGACGAATCAATAAATAGCGATGATGTTGAAGCAGCGCCAAGCCAAAGTGAAATAGAATCAAGCGACGCACTTAGCAACGAGAATATTTCTGACGATTTAGCTATGGATGTGTCGTGGGATGATTATATCAGCGCCGCACCTGTTTCTGTCAGTAACGCCCCAGCTCCTGACAACGATACTGTGTATCAAGGCTCAACCAGCGAATCATTGCAAGATTACTTAATGTGGCAATTACGCTTAACGCCGTTCAGCGACACCGACGAGATGATCGCAACCACCATTGTTGAGGCGGTAGACGATTCAGGTTATTTAACACAAAGTAGCGAAGAAATTTTAGAAGCGGTACAGCAATCTGACGACCAAGAACAAATTGAACTAGACGAAGTTGAAGCTGTACTTAAACGCGTTCAACTCTTTGACCCTGTTGGTATTGCTGCTCGTTCGTTACAAGAATGTTTATTGATCCAGCTCAATCAGTACGACAAAAATACCCCTTGGCTAAACGAAACAAAGAGCGTAATCTCAAACCATATGGAACTTTTAGGATTACGTGATTATCGTACAATAATGAAGAAGGCTAAACTCAAGGAGCCTGAGTTAAAAGAAGTCTTAACATTAATACATAGCCTTAATCCAAAACCAGCTGAAAGCATCATAAAAGAAGAACCTGAATATGTGGTTCCCGATGTTTCAGTAAAGAAAATTAAAGGACGCTGGCGCGTTGATTTAAACAACGATAGCATGCCAAAGATCCGCGTGAATGAACAATATGCTGCGCTTACTCGCTCGATGAAATCAAGCACTGACAGCCAGTTTATTCGCAACCATTTACAAGAAGCAAAATGGTTTATTAAAAGCTTAGAAAGTCGCAATGATACTTTATTAAAAGTAGCCAATTGCATTGTTGAACAACAACAGGCATTCTTTGAATATGGTGACGAAGCAATGAAACCTATGGTTTTAAACGACGTTGCCGAAATGGTCGAGATGCATGAGTCGACTATCTCGCGTGTAACAACGCAAAAATACATGCATACACCACGTGGCATTTATGAGCTTAAATACTTTTTTTCAAGCCACGTTAGCACGGAAAATGGGGGTGAGTGTTCATCTACCGCGATTCGAGCACTGATCAAAAAGCTAGTTGCGGCGGAAAATCCAGCTAAACCATTAAGTGATAGCAAGATTACCGACTTACTAGCAGAACAAGGAATTAAAGTGGCGCGACGCACTATCGCAAAATACCGTGAGTCGCTATCCATACCACCGTCTAATCAGCGCAAGAGCCTGATCTAGACCAAATAGAAGGAAAATGCTTATGCAATTAAACTTAACAGGTCGTCACGTAGAAATTACTGATTCTTTAAGAGACTATGTCACTAACAAATTTGCAAAACTAGAGAGGCATTTTGATCATATAAATAACGTGCACGTTATTCTAGATATTGAAAAACTATCACAAAAAGCAGAAGCTACTATGCATGTTAACGGTGGCGAATTGTTTGCCTCTACCGAGCATCAAGATATGTATGCAGCAATCGATGGCCTGGTCGACAAACTAGACCGCCAAGTAATTAAGCACAAAGAGAAACTTTCTCGCCACTAAAATGAAATTAACCGATATTATTGCTGAGGACTGCGCTAAAACCGCGGTCCTTTTTAATAGCAAAAAAAGACTGTTTGAATTTATTAGCGACCTTGCCCATCAGCAAGCCCCTGATATTACTTCTCAAGAGTTTCTTGAAGCCTTGCTGCAACGCGAAAAACTAGGTAGCACGGGTATTGGTAAAGGCCTCGCCATTCCTCATGGCCGCATTGATGGCCTACAAAATACCATTGGCTTTTTAATTGTAAATCAGTCACCTATTCCGTTTGATGCCATCGACGATAAAGACGTTGATATTTTTATCGTACTGCTCATACCAGAACAAAAGTGCCAGCAACATTTGCAGACTTTAGCCACCATCGCTGATAAACTAAAAGATAAGCAGTTTTGCCGTCAACTACGTCACGCTGAAAATAATCATCAGCTATATCAAATCATTAGTAGTGAGGCGAGTTAACTAAGGGAGATGTAAGTGCAACTTATTTTAGTCAGTGGTCGTTCTGGTTCAGGAAAAACAGTCGCACTCAGAGTATTGGAAGATCTCGGGTATTATGTTGTTGACAATATTCCTGTTAATTTATTGCCTTCGTTGATCCGCTCAGTTTCAGATAAATACGACAAAATTGCAGTGAGTGTTGATGCTCGTAATATGACTAAAGAGCCAGAGGAAATAGAAGAAGTACTCGACTATTTACCTGGTTTTGCAACACCAACCTTATTTTACCTTGATAGCGATGACAGCACGCTAATTAAGCGCTTTTCAGAGACGCGCCGCTTGCATCCGTTATCACTGAATAATATCTCCCTTGAAGAAGCCATTGAAGCTGAGAAAAAGCTGCTCGATCCTATCGCCTCACAAGCGGATATCTTTATTGATACAACAGGCTTAAGTGTTCACCAACTTGCCGATAGCATACGAGAGAAAGTACTCGGTAAAAAATCAAATCAGTTAATTATCACGTTTGAGTCATTCGGTTATAAACACGGTATTCCAAAACATGCTGACTATGTTTTTGACGCCCGATTTTTACCAAACCCGCATTGGGAGCCTGCTCTTAAGCCATTAACAGGGTTAGACCAACCAGTGATCGACTTCCTTTCTAGCCAGCCTGTAGTTCATAAATTTGCATGGCAAGTGCAAACCTTTATTGAAACTTGGTTACCGCATTTAGAGCGTAATAACCGTAGCTATTTAACCGTTGCAATTGGCTGTACTGGCGGCCAGCATCGTTCAGTTTATTTAGCGCAAACACTGGCTGATAGCTTCGCCAAACACCATAAAAACGTAAAAGCCCACCATCGTGAGCAAGTAAACAAATAAGCATAAGCGACTATTATGTCAGTTGAAAAACGATTTTTAATCGAAAACAAGTTAGGGCTACATGCTCGCGCTGCAACCCAACTAGCAAAGCTCGCAATGGCATTTGATGCGAAAATTAGTTTATCCCAAGGCGGTAAAACGGCTGAAGCTGATAGTGTATTGGGTTTAATGCTGTTAGAAAGCTCGCAAGGTAAAGAGGTATTAGTGCGTTGTGAGGGTCCTGACCAAGATCAAGCGTTACTTGCCATAGGCGATTTAATTCAAGCTAAGTTTAACGAAGACGAATAAACAGCTAACTTAGTTAAAACATTTTTCTGCAATAATGCTACAATAAGTTAGACGTAAGTTAACTCTAATAAATCAAAGAGTTGCAATCATTCACTCCAACCTTCAATAAATAATAGGGTGAACATGCCAGAAGCACTAGAACAAGACTACTCACAAACACAACTACATGAGGTTACAAAAGCCCTAAGTAGCGGCATGTTTGTGCATGTTCGACGCATGTTAGCGCATATGCCACCGTGTGATATTGCTTTATTGTTGGAGTCTTCACCGCATAAAAGCCGTACTGTTTTATGGCAATTGGTTGACCCTGATCTGCAAGGTGAAACCTTAGAAGAACTTTCTGAAGATGTGCGTAACGGCATTATCGCGCAAATGGATCCTGCGCTAATTGCCGCTGCAACGGAAGAAATGGATGATGATGACCTTGCAGAAGTGTTACGTAGCTTACCCGATACCGTATACCAAGAAGTATTGGGCTCAATGGATAAAACAGATCAAGAGCGCGCGACATTTGTTTTATCTTACGAGGAAGAAACCGCGGGTGCTCTAATGAGTACCGATACCATCACGATTCGCCCTGATGTCACGCTCGACGTAGTTTTACGTTATTTACGCTTAAAAGGCGAATTGCCTGAAGGCACCGATGAACTTTACGTTGTCGATAAAGAAAATAAGTTTTTGGGTGATATTCAGCTTGCGACATTATTGACAAAAAGTCCGTTACTCACTGTACGTGAAGTGATGGATAATGAATCTGAAGCAATCCCTGTTAGTATGGGTGAGTCAGAAGTTGCGCAATTATTCGAACGTCATAACTGGATTTCAGCCCCTGTTGTCGACGAAGACAGCCAATTACTTGGCCGTATTACCATCGATGACATTGTTGATGTAATTCGTGAAGAAGCCGAACACAGTATGATGAGTATGGCGGGTCTTGATGACGAAGAAGATACCTTCGCTCCCGTTGTAAAAAGTACCAAACGCCGCTCGGTGTGGCTTGGCGTAAACTTAATTACTGCAATCCTCGCTGCATTTGTGGCAGGTTTTTTTGAATCGACCTTAGGTATATTACCGATTTTAGCTGTACTTAACGGCATTGTGCCTTCAATGGGTGGCATTGCCGGTAGCCAAACACTCACCTTAGTTATTCGCGGTATGGCTGTTGGCCACATTAACGATGCCAACCAGCGTTGGTTAATTGGTAAAGAAATTGCAATTGGTATGCTCAATGGTGTGATTTGGGCGGTGTTAATAGCTTCGGTAGTAGCGCTTTGGCAATGGGACTTCACGCTCGGTTTAGTGATTGCCTTTGCGATGTTTATGAATTTATTTGCCGCCGGTTGTGCCGGGGTAACAATTCCACTTATTTTAAAGAAATTAGATATCGACCCAGCACTTGCTGGCGGGGTAATTCTAACAACAGTTACAGATGTAGTAGGTATTTTTGCCTTCCTTGGCACTGCAACCTACTTCCTGTTACCGTGATATAAGCTATTACGCTTATATCACCCTAGTTCTACTTCTTTGGCAACAAGGTATACTCACCGACAAATTCAGCAACCAGTTGCTCACCGTCAAAAATTTGCACTGGCACTGTGTAAACTGCTTTTTCACCTTGCTCTAAGCTAGAAAGATCACCTGAGCACTTGTGTAAATCAACATTGCCGATAGGATCTTGTTTTAGCGGTTTGAGATATTTAATGCTTGCATCAGATAGCACAATTGCAGCGTCGCTTCCGATCTCTTTCAAATGTAAATAAGTTGCTCCCCAACCTGTTAAAGTAGCAAGACTATAAATAGAACCGGCAAACATTGTACCGTGAAGGTTTTGATTAGCACTAAATTCAGCGCTCGTAGTAAATTGCCAATCAGTATAACTCTCAACCTTAATGCCCATAGCATCGCTGATTGGAATATCCTCACGCCACGTATTTTGCAGCACCTTAGTCCATTCAGGGCGACGGAACCAGCCAGGACATGACGGGCATACTTTAACCATTTTCCAATGTTGAATATCGCCGTACATCAAGTGCGCTTTTTCAACAACCACATAACCGTGGCGCTTATAAAAATCGACCGCTCTATCACGAGCAAACAAGAGTAATTCTTTAGCGCCTTGCTGCCATGCAAGCTTTTCTAGTTCATGCAATAAACGACTGCCAAGGTGATGACCGCGATGATCTTTATTCACCGCCATATAACGCACTTGCGCTTGTTCACCAGTATTCCAATGCAAACGTGCAACGCCTAGCACTTGGCCTTGTTCATTTTTAATAAAACGATGTTCTGCTTCTTGCTCGAACTCGTCTTGTTCAGAACCCCGAGGCTGTTGCCAAGGGGCGCGTAGCACCTGCCATCTAAGTTGATAATAATCCTGCCAATCTTGACTACTTTGGGGTGTCGTAACTTGTAACATAGCGACTCCTTATAATTTTAATTGGCAACAGATTAACCTAAAAATGCACAATATAAAATCACTCGATGGTAAACACTTTGGTATTAGCCTAAGCTTAATATTGAACGCGTTTACAAGGGCTTAATGTGGTATCTATTGATTTTGTAAATAACGCAAACATGCTTGGCACCCTAGTTTGCTTAAGAAAAACGCCAATAGGCACATGCACTGTTAGGCAGCTTGAAGATGTTAGGTGGCTATTAATAGACAACACATTACAGTCAGTTAGCGATTTAACACAACCTCAGCAGTTTTTACTGCCACATTTGCAACAATTAGCCAGCTTATGGCAAACCTTACCTGAGCCCAGCAATATATTAGAAGTAGGATTAGGTGGCGGTGCAATTCGCAATTATCTCAATGCAAGTTACCCGCATTGCAACATTACTACTATTGAAAAAAGCCAAGATATTATCGAGTTATATACGCAGTATTTTGCGTCACTGCCACAATCCAATCTCATTGCCGGCGATATTACAACTTATCATTTTTCCAACTCGTATAATTGGATTGTGCTTGATTTATTTAGTAAGCAAGACTGCCCTATTTTTCTGTTTCAACACGAGTTTTATCAACGAGTGAAGTCGCTGTTTGTTGATGACGCTAATCGGCACTTATTTATTAATTTTATATGTGAAAGCGCGCAACAGTTAAATTCGTTGCGCACTGTACTGACGAGCGTATTTAAAGCGGATGTGACAATTTACGCGATTAAGGACTACAACAACAAAATAGTGCACTTACACTTCTAAACGAAACGTCACGGGTCCATCGTTCACTAGGTGCACTTTCATATCGGCACCAAATTGGCCTGTTTGCACGGTTGTTAAGCTTTGCTTAGCTTGGCTTACAAAATATTCGTATAACTCTTCACCGAGCGCTGGAATAGCTGCAGACGAAAAGCTAGGACGCATTCCTTTTTTAGTATCGGCTGCTAGTGTAAATTGCGAAACAACTAACAAATCACCGCCGATATCTTTTAGGCTCAAATTCATTTTCCCTTCACTATCGGAAAAAATGCGGTAGCCAGATACTTTGTGTAATAGCTTATCGGCTTTTTGCTGGTCATCTCCTTTTTCTACTCCTAACAGCAGTAAAATACCGTGACCAATTTCACCAACAACCTTCCCATCAACGACCACTTTGGCTTCACTCACCCGTTGAATTAACCCTTGCATATTATTCTTCCTCTTGCTCAACAATTAACGGCTTCTTTCTCTCACCGAAGCTCTGTTGCAGTGATACTGTGAATTCGGCACCTAATAACACGACAATCCATGACAGATACACCCAAACAAACAAAATAGGAATGGTCGCAAGTGCCCCATAAATCACTTCATAAGATGGGAAGTTACTTACATAAGCTGCAAACCCTTTTTTACTGAGCTCAAATAACAGTGCGGCAAACATCGCGCCTGGTAAAGAGGCTTTAATAGGCACTCGGATATTAGGTACAACAGTATAAATCAACATAAAGCCCGCGGTAGAAATCACGTAAGGTAGCAATCCAAGTAAAAAGCCGCTAAAACCTGGGATCCCCTCATCGGCATACGCTGCCAAGCTGACAAGGTACGATGTCATACCTAAGCTTGCACCCAATAAAACCGGGCCAAGCGTTAATACCATCCAATAAACCGCAAACGAAATCACAACCGGACGCTTCTTCTGCGTACGCCAAATACGATTGAGCGTTGCATCTACATTACGAATCAAAAACAGCGCTACAACGATTAAAAAACCAATACCCATTGCCGTCATTTGGCTCGCATTACCCGTAAATGCACCTATGTGCTCTTTAATGGTTTCTGAAGAGGTTGGCACGAAGTTATTAAAAATAAAATTTTCGATAACCGCTCTAAAGTCCTGAAACACAGGAAACGCAGAAAAAATAGCAAATACTACAGCAAGCATTGGAACTAATGACAACAAGGTTACATAGGCTAAATAACCAGCATTGACGGTAATTTGGTCATCTAAGCAACGTTTGCCATACCCCTTAAACCAAAAGGCGGCGTAGCGTATTGCTTTACCAAATTGCTGAAACATCTGGGAGTAATCGACTTTATTCTGCATCGTAAGCGCTACTAATAAAAAAATATTGCCATATAATAACAAGATAATGGAAAGCATAAAGAGAATTGAACACACTATGAAAAAATTACTGCTCGCTGTCGCAACTACAAGCTTATTAACCCTTTCTGGCTGTCAAACAGCTTATTACTCTGCAATGGAAAGCGTAGGTGTTCACAAGCGCGACATTCTGATTGACCGTGTAGAAGAAGCAAAAGAGTCGCAACAAGATTCTCAAGAAGAATTCCAATCAGCCTATGAGCGCTTAACAACATTAATTAATTTTGATGGTGGTGAGTTACAAAAAGTTTACGACCAACTTAATGATGATTATTTGGCGAGTAAAAAGTCAGCTGAAGATGTATCGAGTAAAATTAATGCCGTTGAAGACGTAGCCGAAGCACTGTTTGATGAGTGGGAAGAAGAATTAGAGCAGTATTCAAACGCTAAACTAAAACGCGATAGTCAAAAGAAACTTTCCGCGACTAAGCGCCAGTTTGAACAACTATTACGTTCAATGCGTCGCTCTGAAAGCAAAATGGAACCCGTTTTAACCGCGTTAAACGACAACGTTTTATACTTAAAACATAACCTTAATGCGCAAGCAATTGCCGCAATTAAAGGCGAGTTTTCTACATTAAAACGTGATATTAAAACACTTATGAGCGAAATGAATAAATCCATTGCAGATTCAAATAAGTTTATAGCGCAGATGAATAAGTAAAGATTATTTAGTTCAGGTTGTGCGAGTTTGCTTGCTCAACCTTTTCCCAATTTAAAGCTATATTTACATAATAAAACTTAGATGCCTACATAAGAAACCGCTGTTACTCTCAATTATTACCATTCATCAGCTTTTTACGCCATTTCTCATATAATATTCCCTTTAACCACTTCCATATATTATTTTATAGCGAATACCGTGATGTTAAATATTTGTATTGATTGCTCACGAACTTATTGTACAAAAATTCATAAAAGGACATTAGTTATGGCAAAGCATTTAAAAATAATTACAAACCTGTTGATAGGTGCAATCTTATTCTCTGCACCCACGTTTGCTGAGCGATTAGATATTGGTTCAACATTACCACAGGACCTTGGTAAAACATTTGAACATAAAGAAATTAGTTATGAAAAATTTAAAGGACAACAAAACTACATATTAGTTTGGGACGGTTCAAACCCCTATGTTTTAAGTAACTTACTTAAAAATACCAAAGACACACCAGCCCCAGTTATTGTTTTCTGTACTGGTTACGTAAAGTTAGGTTCTCGGAAAAAAGATTATAAATCTTGTGAATATCAAGAAGGTGTAATAAATAGTGATCGAGTAACTATGCTGTACTCAAGAAGTCTCCGACTAGAAAATGATATTTTGTTACCCAAAGCAACGCATCTCTTCATTTCAGATGAGAGCGGTAAAATTACTCACAAAAGTAATTTACAACAAAATTAATGCTAGCTGAAAGTGCACTTCATTTAAAAGTGCACTTAACTTGTGTAACTGATTATTGACAGCCACGCTCAACACATAGCTTTGCTTAGTTCTTTAATCCGCAATCATTATCTAACCAGTTAATTAAGTTGCTATAGAACTCGTTTTTATGATCATGAAACAAAGTATCATAAAAATGGTCGGCATCTTCTAGTTCAACATACTTATGAACTTTGTTTAACTTCTCTAGTTCAGTCACAAATTTTCGACTATGAACAACAGGTACTCTCTCATCAATATCACCGTGGATCACCATAATTGGAATATTCACTTTCTCAACTTTATCTATAGGAGAAATACCAGTGATAGTTGGCTGTTGAAGTTCGCTAAGGAACTCATCTTCATTCAGTGTAGCATTGATTCTACTTAAATCACTCACACCAGCACCGGCTACAGTACATTGATAAATATTCTTTTCTCGCATTGATGCAGCAAATGCAGCATAACCACCATAGCTCCAACCAAACATTGCCAATTTATCTATTGTGGTATAGCCTTTTTCGACCAAATACATTGCGGCGTCATCAAGGTCATCTTGCATCTTAAGACCCCAATTATTATCCCCTGCAACCCAATGTTCCAAGCCATAACCCGTAGAACCACGGTAGTTAGGCTGAATTACAACATAACCATTCGCCGCTAAAAGCTGCGCCCATTCATCAAAGATGATCGTGTCACGTACCCACGGACCACCATGCGGTAGCACAATTGCAGGATGAGGTCCTTTTGTATTTGGCGTTGTCACATAAGCGCGTATTTTTCTACCATCACGAGCGCTATAGCTAATGTATTTTACGTCGGCTAATTTATCCTCAGTAAGTAAAGGTAAACGCCCGCCAATTTTATCTAACTTTTGTTTATTAGTAATTATGTAAAAAGTACCAGGATCTTTATTAGAACTTGTCTGAACGACTAACACATCATCACTATTAGAACGACTAGTAATATTGACAAACTTCCTCGGAAATAAACCCTCTAAGCTTTGGTATAAAGCATCTTCATTAGGATCTGTAAAATATCGCTTAGGCCAGTTTGTTGTGTATGAATAACCGAGCAAAGAACCCCATTTATTTTGTATAATACTGCCAGCATCAACAGATTTCAGCCCAAATAAGCGTTCCGATATTTCTCCAGTTTCAATATTAAATGTATAAATACCGGTTTTATCTTGCCCTAAATTTGCGCTGATATACATGTCGTTAGGTGATTCCTTTGAAAAACCTAAAAAATCATAGCTTTCACGACTTTTTGGAGAAATTGTTTTTATCTTTTTCCAATTAGTGCTCCCTTTCCTACGCGCAAACAACTCTATGGAGTTTGTAGCCCTATCAAATCCTCTAGCTGCACGAATATCACCGTCCGCATCAGCAACAAACCCACCAGTTATTTCAGTGTTACCTCGCATAACTGTTTTGAAACTACCGTTATCAAGATTATATCTAACTACATCAGGGATACGATTATCGTTTACATCAGTCAATGCCAGAACAGTGTTATCTTCTTTAGGTAACAGATCAAATATTTGAAAGAAACCTAAACGTTTGTTATTTGAGGGAATAACCCACTTGCCTTTACCATCAGCGTCCGTAATTGCAAATTCATTAACCCAACGTTTAGAGTTTCCATCTTCTAGTATTTGGCGAAAGCTAACGCCTATTTTTTCATTATTAAGAAAGCCAACACTCGATACCATCATCTTGCTGGCCCCTAAAACTACTGGCTCTTTCTTTAAATTAAATGGATCTCTTATTTCAATTACATAATCGCCATTTTTAGTTGTCGCTCTGAGAATCGCTACTTTTTTACCATCTGGAGATACAGAAACACTTCGTATCATTGGCATCATTGTAAATGCCTCAAGCGTAACATTCGATGAGTTAGCTAATTCACTAGCTAATGAATTAGTTGGATAAGCCAAGCTTGCAGCAAGCACTCCAAGGGCCAATATTATTTTTGTCATTATCATAGACCTCAATTAAAAATGGCCTCATCAGAGGCCATTTGCTAAGTTACAACGCTCAATTAGAAGTTAACTGAGAAGTTGATATAAGGCATGCGGCCATACATGTCATAACCAACACCTAGAGGTACGTTAGTATTAGAGAATGAACCACTTGGATCAACTTTAGGTGGAGCTTCATTAAATACATTACGAACACCCGCAGAGATTAGATATTCATCAGAAGACCATGAAACTGATACATCATGCTTCCAATAGTCTTCAGTAAAGCCTACAGGGCGACATTTAAGGCGCTCACCAGCGCTATTAAACAAGCCTGTACAACCGGTTGTATCTTCCTCAAACTCTCCTAAATCGTCTTCTTTACCGCCTGAGATGTAACGAGCCATCCAGTTAAAGCGGAAGTCGTCATAAGAAAGCATTAGACGAGCTGTACCACGCCATTCAGGATAATCTGGTTCACCCACATTATCATCGACAACACCTAACACATCGTACAGGGCTTCAGTCATCTTGGTTGCTTGAAGGTCAACTGTTACACCCAAGTTTTGTTCTGAAATAACAAAATCTTGATTATAGTAAATATTATAGTCATAACCTTGAGACGTTAATAAACCTACGTTGATGAATGATTGGTCAACTAGACTAATTTGACCGCCTTCATCACGACTAATACGGCTACAGAAAGCTGCATTACCATCTGCACCATAACATTGGTTAATGCTATAGAAAGCTGATGGTTCAGCAATACTATTAGTTACTTCAATATCGAATCGAGTTACAGAAAGCGTTATATCTACGTCTTCAATAAATGGCTGCTCAATAACAAAGCCATATGTCTTAGCTAGTGACGTTTCAGGGCTCAACTCTGTTGTACCGCCGCTGATAACTTCAGTACTTGTTGATTCAGTGAAGGTAGGATCCAAACCTAATGAAGTTGGATCTAAACCATCAGAAACACAACGAGCTAGAGTTACATCATCACGCGGGTCATTAGCTGCATCATATGTTGGAATTGCATCTGGGTTGATTGGATCTGAGATACGAGCATCACTTGGAACAACACACGGGTCACTCACAGTCAAGAAGCCTGAAGTACCGTTTAAGAAACGCTCACGTAAGTTAGGTGCGCGGAATGATGTACCTTGAGTACCACGAAGCGTAATCCATTCAACCGGACGATAAACAGCTTTTACAGAGTATGTACTTTCTGGGTCATAGTAGCTTTCGTCAGAAATACGACCAGATACAGTCAATGTAAACTCTTCAACACCTGTTACACCTTTAACAAGTGGTAGGTCAATTTCAGTAAATACTTCACGAAGACTACGAGAGCCATCCGCACCTTGGTCTGAGAAATAACCCCATAGCAAGCCTTGTGCAGCTACTGCGTTAGGATCTGATTCAATCTCGTCACGACGATATTCAGCACCAAAAATACCTGATACTGTTTCATTGTTCCAAGGCAAAGTATACAGATCGCCACCTAAGAATCCATTAACAACTAATTGATTAACTTTCGTTTCAATTTTACGTTGATCGAACAGATAATTGTATTCTGCGTCTGTCAACGTACCACCACCTGGTTGATAAATATTATCCGCAAACAGGTTAACTGGAACACAGCCATCAGTGCCATCACCACACGTTACAGTACCATCAGCATTTAGAACAGACGTGTTCAATGAATGTAGTAGTCGTTGTTCGTTAAAACCATTACGGACATCAGTACCTTTTGATGCACTGTAAGAAACATACGCATCATAATACCAATTATTTAAGTTAATCGACTCTAGGCCTGGTAAATTACCTGTAACACCTGTTACTAATCGGTATTGGGCAACATCAACTTCAAAACGATCACGGTCACCACGAATATTAATAATAGGATCAACATCTAATGGACCAGCATCACCAAAGCCTAGTACACCAAAACAATCTACCTCACCATTTACACCACATGGATTATATGGGTTTGAAGCCGGAACAGTTTCAAATAACTGAGCACCAGGACTGAATACTGGAGAGTTACGTTGCGCATACAAACCTTCGTAATAAAAAGTTGTATCATTGTCATCGGCAAAGTTATGCTCACCATTTACCATGAATGAAAGACGTTCATTGCGGCTGCGGTAATCACCACTCTTATAATAATCAGACTGCTGGAATGCATATAATGGATCTTGGAAGTCAACATCACGCAAACCATCTCCATTACCGTCTACAATAGCGCCGTCAAGGTCGTCAATAATACCATCGCCATTGAAGTCTGCTAAAACCCACTCAGGGAATAAACCAGCATATTGTGAAGGAACTGTCGTTTCACTTAAATTTGGAATGCCTGTGTTAGTATATCCAGGAGTTACATATAGACTACCCCAGAAAGCTGGAACGAAAACACGGTTTGTTAGCGGAAAAATATCACAGGTATCTTCACCACCAGCTGTAGGACCAATACCGCTAAATCGTGTAATGATATCACCTTCTTCAGATTCAAAAATACGCTCTTCACAACCTTTTGCAAAAGCAGTTTCTGAGTATGATTGTGCTTTTGAATCAGCGTATTCTAGACCAACAGTAATGAAACCATTGTCGTAAGTGTCACCCCACATAACAGAAAGATTTGATTGTTCACCGCCACCACTTTGCGGCGCTTGATAAGAACCTTGAACTTCAAAACCTTCAATATCTGACTTTAATACTACGTTCGCTACGCCAGCTACTGCGTCAGAACCATAAACCGTTGAAGCGCCATCAAATAAATTCTCTACACGATCAATCATTACGCCTGGAATCAAATTGAGATCTGGTGAAGTAGGCGCGCCTCCAACCCCTGCAGGAGCCATACGACGACCATTAATGACAACAAGTGTACGCTCAGCACCTAAACCACGGAAACCAATTGTCGCCGCTCCTGGTCCGTTATCTAATACATAACCACCAAACGTGTTATCAATCTGAACACCAGCTGCTTGGTTGGTTGATTGAAGCATTTCACCAGCTTCGAATAAGCCCATCTCTCGAGAAAGGTCGCCGCTAATGACTTGAATTGGTGATGCGTTCGAAAATTCAGCTTTACGAATTCGAGAGCCAGTCACTACAACCTTTTCAATTTCCTCGTCTTCCGCATTATTTTTTTCTTCTTCTGCGGCAACACCTGCAAAGCTGGTTATTGCACCTGCAAATAGCGCAGACTTAACGCTAAGTGCTAATAAGTTTAATTTTTTCAAAATGAGATTTCCCTGAAGTTTTCTAAATGTTAATTGTCACAAATTACACAAATGTTTCTCTTTGTTTAAAAATGTAATCCGAACAACACAGTTTTAACATAAAAATTACAAAACATGAGTACTATTCGACAAATAACATTATTTACATCTAAGCTAAGCCAAAAAGAAAAACACAGAAAAACACAGAAAAAACAACAAACTACAAAAATATCGATAGTAAAATTTAATTTACACACAATTTAATTGTTTACAATCATTTACACTGCATCTGAAGTTGTTGATGTTACAAGAGGAGGGGATGGGCGTGTTAAAGGTTAAGATCGTTAGTTTTGAGCTGGATAAACGTAATTTTAGCAAGGTAACTAAAACGTCACCTTACTAAAATGCAAAAATTTAAACTTTAATTAACATCAACGATATATTTCAACTTTACGAAACTTAGCCGCATCGATTATTGCCCATAAGTGGAAAATACCGCCAATGATTGCTGGAACGACAAAAAACCATAAAGCGTAGCCACCAAATACAACAATCGCAAATATCAGTGCCGCGCCAATGCGCCCTTGTACCAACTGCCCAAGACCTGGGAAAAACACGTTACAAATAGCAGCGATTACATTGCCTGCTGATCCTTGTTCTGCCATATAAACCTCTCAAATTTCCAATTTATTTAATTTAAATCAAACTCTGTGCCAAATATATATTAATATAACTTTCAGTGTGTTAGCTTAATTTCGTATCTTGCTAACAATTCATTATTAGTAAGATTGACTAAAATAGAGCTAATTACACTAAATATGGAGCTTGCCATGAAATTAACATTTATCGGGGCAGCAAGTACAGTTACAGGTTCAAAACACCTACTGGAAGTAGATAACCTAAAGATCTTAATTGATTGCGGCCTTTACCAAGGCATAAAAAACTATCGTACTCGCAACTGGCAAGCTCTTCCGTTTGATGTAACTAAGTTAGATGCCGTTTTATTAACCCACGCGCATATCGACCATTCGGGTTATATTCCGCTTTTATACAAGCAAGGATTTAGAGGCCCTATTTTTTGCTCTCACGAAACACTTAAACTGTGTGAAGTATTACTGCCTGACGCAGGCTTTTTACAAGAAGAAGACGCAAAATATGCAAATAAAAAGCGCTTCTCTAAGCACTCTCCAGCTGAACCACTGTATACATTAAGTGATGCTAAAAAGTCGCTATCCCTTTTTGTGCCGCTCGATTTTCAACACAATGTCGAAATTTTGCCAAATATAACAATTAACTTAAAACCAAATGGGCACATTCTCGGCTCTTCAAGTATTGAATTAAACGCAAACAGTAAAACGTTAGTTTTCAGCGGAGATGTTGGTAGGCAAGACGACCCAATTATGTACTCGCCAGAGCCGATTTCACCCTGTGACTTACTAGTTGTAGAGGCAACGTATGGTGACAGACGTCATACTGCAACCGACACCAAGCAAATTCTCGCCGGTGCCATAAATGATACGTTTAAGCGTGGCGGTATATTTCTTATGCCCTCTTTTGCCGTTGGCCGCGCACAGTTAATTTTACATTTAATCGCTGAGCTAAAAAGAGAGCAGCGAATTCCGAATGTACCGGTTTATCTCAATAGCCCGATGGCAATAAAGGTCACCGATCTTTATGAAAAAGCCCACAAGCACCACAAACTAACAAAAGAACAATGCCAAGCCATTGATGACATGACAGAGTTTGTTAAAACGCAAGAAGAGTCGGAAATGCTCAATAGCCGCAATCTACCCTGTATTATTGTATCAGCAAGCGGCATGGCTAGCGGTGGACGGGTATTACATCACTTAAAAAGTTTATTGCCAGATGATAAACACACAGTCGCATTTTTAGGCTTTCAAGCAGCAGGCACACGCGGTGAAGCGCTTATTAATGGCGCCGAAAGAATAAAAATTCATGGCGAATATATTGATGTAAAAGCAAACGTTCTAAACCTAGATTCACTTTCGGCCCATGGTGATTATCAAGATATTCTAAATTGGTTGCAGCAAGGCGAAGCATTACCAAAGCAAATTTATATTAACCATGGTGAAGTCAGTGCATGTGACGCAATGCGCTGCCACATTAAGGAGCAGCTTGGCATCGACGCCAAAGTGGCTGAGTATTTGGAACAAGTGGCACTTTGAAAACCCAATTTTTAGCCTACCAAGGTATTTATATCGCATTTAATGATAAATTGATGGCAAATGAACATAGCCATCAATTTATTCAAATTAACTTATTGTCGCCACAAGCCAGTATTACTGTTGACCAAAAAACGCTTTCCACAACCTGTTTAATAATTGCAAGTAAAGTAAACCATACTTTAAAAAGTGATCAACCGGTGATCACCATATTGATTGATAACTTTAGTGTACTCGGCAAAAAACTAACGCACCTTATTAACTGCCAAAAAAATGAAAACAATGTTTACACCTGCTTTGAACAGGCAAAATCGCAATACCTTTGGCAATATTTTATAGATAAAACAGGCAGCTTTGATTATGCGCTGACTGAATTTTTAAATAGTATTTTATGCCACCATGCCCAAGCAAAGCCCCCCACGGATCCGCGTATTGCAAAAATACTTAATCACTTACAACAGTGTGACAGCGCCCAGCTAAATCTTTCACAATTAGCAAAAATAGTTAATTTATCGCAAAGTCGGTTATCACATTTATTTAGTGAGCAAATTGGCATGCCATTTAAAAGTTACCAACGTTACTTACGATTCAAACACTTAATACCATTACTCGCAAATGGCTTTGATTTAACAAAAGCAGCCCATCAAGTAGGGTTTAGTGATGCCGCACATTTAAGCCGCGAATGTAAAAAGTTATTTGGCATACAGCCAAAGCAATTAAAAGGAACGCTAACATTCGAGCAAATCTAATAATTTAAAATCGTGCTCTATGCCCATAATCAAGCCCGAACCACGCGAGCTCAGCCAAGGTTGAGACAGGATATATAATCCCGATATGTCGGATACTTTATCAAAAAAATCTTTATTGCTAGCTTGCTGTGCTAAACAGCTTTCAAGCCAATAAAAATCATTGTTATAGCCTGTGGCAATTATCACCTTATCTATCACTTGCCCTTTAAGTGTTATTGGCTTTTCGCTATTTAACTTATTCAAATTAAAGCGCTTACAAAGTGTTATTCCAGCCTTAGCTAACTGATGATTACGACTACCAGTTGCAGGAAACGGGTCTTTCTTTCGCATTTTTTTCGCTAACCAATGCTGCTTTTCCAAACGAATCAGGCCAAGCTTATCTAGCCAAAAGAAAATATCCTTACCCAATAAACGTTGTGGCAAAAATGAACGCGCCTTACCCATAGATAAAAAGACTTGATTCTTTTTAACCAACATTTTTGCCAGTTGCCGGCCACTGGCACCATCACCAATCACTAACCAGTTTTCGTTTTCACATGTTAAGTGTCGATCACCAATAGATTCTGGCGTAAACACTTTACCGTGATAAAAAGAGTTACTATCCAGCTGATGCTTATGAGGAATTTGAAATGCACCAGTACATACAAACAGCATTTTGCTGTGGTAGGTTTCACCATTACTGCAGTTTACTGTGAAGCCATCGGTGTCATTTCGCACATCAACTACTTTACGGCCAAATCTAATATCTAATGACAATGCAGCAGCATATTGTTCAAGATATTCAACAAATTCCTGTTTTGACGGGTACTCGCTTGCGTTGCCAGAAATATTCAACCCTGGCAACTGACTATAGCGCCGAGAAGTAAACAAAGTTAACCCTTCATAACGATTTCGCCACGCACTGCCTACAGCATTTGATGCTTCTAAAATAACCACTTTGTGATAGCCCTTTTGCCTCAATAAATAGGCGGTTGCTAAACCAGCATGACCTGCACCAACAATAATAGCTTGTTTCATAACTACTCCAACTGAAAACTCTCAGCTAGAATAAAGGTACAGCAAAACTAAAAATTGAATTTAAACGCTATATGTTTGAAAAATTTAAAATGCATGGCGATGTCAGCCTTAATTGGCAAGGAAAAACGCTAGAAATAAACACAACCGGGCCATGGAATGCTGAGTTTTTTATGCATTTACATGAGCAATTAATTGATATGGTGCGTAACCAGCAAATTACTGATTTTGATGTATTACTTAACATTCATGGCGAGGCACTGCCAACGCCAGACGCACAAAATGCACACATTGAGTTTTTAAAAGCCTCCAATGCCAAAGCTGTCGCAGTAAATCTTGAACATTGTGTAACAAGGTCGATGACACAACAAGTGTGTGACTATGTTTACCCTACAGCAGGACTAACACATCAGTGTTTCAACAATAAAGCGCAAGCGCTCAATTGGCTAAGTACGCAAAGCGGGGAATAATAACGCCAATAACGCATTAACCGCCTCTAAACGGGTTTGCTCTTGCATACTGGCAAACCCTAAACGCAGATACTGAAAACCTTGCTCGTCACAATTGGTTACTTGTGGGTTAAAGTCATGCTGACATTGAATATATATTCCATGCGCCTGTGCCAACTCAGTAAAACCTGTTAAATCACGCTTACAGCCAAGCCAAATAGCCATGCCGCCATCGGGAACAGCAAAAGTGATCGGGTAACCCGCTTGTTTGTAATCTTCTAGCAACACCACAAGGTGATCTCTGCGCGCTAAATACAATTGTGTCATTTTGCGAAGATGTCTTTCAAAGTCCCCTTCGCTCATCCAATTAGCTACTGCTTGCTGTAACACACATTCGGTTTTGTGGTTGATGATTTTTTTACTATTAGCCAAATACTCAATAACTTGAGGGTGAGCCGAAACATAACCTAGTCGCGCGCCTGCAAACATAATTTTTGAAAAAGTTGAGATATAAATGACTCGACCGTCAGGGTCATTTGCCGCCATTGGTACTAACGGTGAACAGCGATAATGAAACTCATGATCATAATCATCTTCTAAAATTAAAAAATCATGCTGCTGAGCTAATTGGTATATTTGGCTGCGACGTTGTGGCGATAAGGTCACTGTTGTTGGGTACTGGTGTAGCGGCGTTAAATACAAAAGCTTTATTTTAGTATGCGCTAATACGCGCTTTAAGCTGTCAGGCTTTATACCAAACTCATCTTGTTCAATGGTAATCAAGTTTGCACCATTTGAGCTGAGCGCAGCACATGCAGGCGGATAACTCAGTTTCTCAACCGCCACATTGTCACCGCCCTGTAACACCGCTTGCGCGACAATAAACAATGCTTCTTGCGATCCATTGGTTATTAATATTTCGCCAGATGAAAGACCGCGGGCTCTTACTAAGTATTTTTTTATTTGTTCACGTAATGTTTCATTCCCGAGCGTGCCCTGATAATGCAAGCTGCCCAGGTCTAACTGTTTTAACGCAGTATTTAAATGGCTTTTAAATACCTTCATTGAAAATTGCGTTATATCTGGTAATCCACCAGCAAAATTAAAGCGCACATTTAAATCAGCGTTAGAAAGACTCGTTTTTGGCGATTTAAATAAGTGAGCCAAATTAAATTGCTGAGTTTCGGTCAATTCGTTTGGTATACAGCCTTCTACCGGTAAGACCGAAACCACTTGATAACCAATCCGCGGTAAACTTTCTAAATACCCCTGCGCCACTAACTCATCGCAAGCCGCCATAATAGTATGACGATTCACATTGAGCTGATTTGCTAAATCTCTGCTTGCCGGCAATCGGTCTTGTGGTTTTAACTGACCCGATAAAATGGCCTCTCGAATACTCGCAGCAATGGCGAGGTATTTCTTTTCATGTGGATTAAATGAAATGGTCAGTAAGCGCATTTAATTTCTGGTCTATATAAATATTAAAAACTGGTTGTTAACGTTATACCAGATTTCTTTTTTAATACACCTCATAAAGCATGAAAAATTTGGAATGAGGCTACCATGCAACAATTAACACAAACACAATTTGAAACTAACAAAGTCATTTTACAAAAGCTGCAACACCACCATTTAGATGATTTATTACAAGCAGGGAAAAACCCGAAGATTTGGCAATATGTACTTAGCAATTACTGCAAAGACAAAGATACGCTTGAGCATTGGTTTAATGAAACAGCACAGTACCATGCTGATAAGCAGTTGCCGTTAGTGATTATTGATAAAAAAAGTAATCAACTGGTGGGCAGCACACGCTTATTTGCCCTTGATTTTAATCACGATAAACTTGAAATTGGCCACACGTTTATTACCCCTGAATTTCAACGTTGCCATATCAATACACATGCAAAATACTTACTGTTAAGTTACGCATTTGAACAACTTGGCGCAGCCCGAGTAGAGCTTCGCACCCATGAAAATAACCAAAAATCACGAAATGCCATTGCCCGACTAGGCGCGCAATTTGAAGGCATTGCATGGCAAGATAGAAAGCTGATTGACGGTAGCTATCGTAATAGCGCAGTATTTAGTGTAACCCACACTATCTGGCCAAATGTAAAACAACAGTTAGAGGCAAAGTTATAATATGTATCCACAACGCCAATATATTGAAAATGACTTCGCTCGACTGTTAACGCACATTGAGAAGTCTCCGCTAGCAAGTTTGATTTATCAAAACGCGCAAGGCGATATTGAGCTTTGCCATATTCCATTAGTGCTTGATGAAAATAAGCAGCATTTATTGGGGCATATGGCAGCAAATAACCCGCTTGCCAAGCTACTTGCCAAGCAGCCTTTAAACATAAAATGCCTATTTAATGGTGCAGACTGTTATGTTTCACCCAATGATGCCGAAAAGGTCTATTTACCTACATGGCATTACGCAAAGTTAGAGGTAAAAGGCATGGCACAACCTATTACAAAGCCCTCACAAAAGCGCGAGATAATGGCTTATTCTGTTACACAATTTGAAGATAAACTAGCAACGCAGTGGCAACTTTCTCAAGTAGATGAGCATGAAATATCGCAATCATTAAAGTACATAATGGTGTTTAAAATAGAGATTACTGAAATACTTGGTAACTTCAAACTAAGTCAAGATAAGGCAAGCGAAACACGAGAAGAGATAAAACAGAGCCTTTATGCTCGTGGCGATAAAGACTCAGCCGAATTGATATATTAGCGGGCTTTATGAATGTGCTCTACAAACTGAGAAGAGGCAATTGCCACAATACAATACGCAGTAAAAAACCAAAAGCCGATGCCTAGCTCGGCTTTCATTTTTAACATATCGCCCATTTGCCCATCGGCATTGCCAGCCAAATAAGAAACAATAAGTGCAATCACAAATACGTCGGTCATACTCCACTTACTAAGCTTAGAAGCAGCGGTATTAAGCAAACGAGTGAGCTTAATTTTAGCGGGCAATAACACACTGAGTAGCTGCATCAGTAGTTTTAAAAATGGAATGATCACCGCAAATAACCCAACTAATACTGCCACCACATGGTTTTGGTTATTGGCAAGTTCTTCAATGGTGCCAACAATACTGCGGGTTTTGCGATAGGCTTCCACTTCACCTTCTAACTTATCAAGGCCAAGCATACCCGAAAACATACGAAGCATGCCGCGCGTATTGCCATCACCTTCTTCGGCAAGCATGGTAATACCCACATCCACAATTTTGGCTTTATCAATATTCCCTTGCAGTGTTAACACGGGCTGAGTTACCCCTGGGATCAACAAGGCAATGCTCACGAGTAATAAAATAACAGCGCTAATTTTTGTTTTCATAATGCTTCTTAAAAATTAATTTTCCCGACTTTAACGCAACACACATTGTGCGGCTAATTTGATTTGTTAAAAAGCGTTATAAATCGAAGCAACTTATAACGCAACTAACTCATTTGAAAAACTTATTGCGCTGTTCAAGCCATGGGTTATACGGTCGCCCCGGTGCACTTTGTTGATGGCGCAAAATGGTTTCACTGGTTGTGGCTTTTTCTTGCGAGAACGTCATTTTTGCTGATGGCCCACCCATCATTTTAATTTCTTTTTCACTTAAGCTGCGGCCAGCAAACAACGCTGCATTTAAATACCCTGGCTGGGCTGCCCATGTGCCATCGGTTAGTAATAAGAACTGTTCACCTAACGCAAAGCGTTCGGTAATATTACGCCCTGTTTTTTCGCAGGCTAATTCGCCATTAATGTAAACCTTAAAGGTGCCATCAAATGGGGCACTATAAAATACCAGTGCAATTCTGTACCAAGTGTCAGGGAGCATTTCACCACAAAAACCATCAAAGCCAACGCCGCCAGTTGTGCGCTCTCCTTCTATTGATTCAAAGCGGATTTCTGCCTTTTTTTCGTCTTCGATTTCGCTTTCATAATTGAGAGATGTTTGTAATAACGGACGGTATTTCGCCACACTTTCACTTGGCCACAATATATCCATTACCAGTGAATAATCAGACACCAACCCTTGCTCAGAAAAATCACCGTTGGCATCGACGTTATGGCGTACTTTTAAGCCTTCATTTATTTTAAAGCGTGGGAATTTCATAACGGTTGCATCAAAACCTGAGAGACTCGGGATTGATTCTTCAAGCTGCGAAATTTTTTCAAAAATCACCTCATCGCTATAACTTTTACGATCAGGGTTAAACAACTTCATAGTAGATGGACCATAGTCCGCTAAAAATGGGTCTTCGCTATTATCAAACTGCCAAAGAGTTATAAATTCATCTTCTTTACAGGCATTTAATTGTGTATCTGTGTCTAAGTGCAAGCACTGGCTAGTGCGATAACGGCCATATTCTTCAATCACTCGCCAACTGTCATTTAATGCAGTGGGATTTTCAAAGTTCACATCATTAAAAAACAAGGATGGATTTAATGCAGCACCTTTATAAAGTGCTACTGTGTAGCTACTATCTGGATTAAATTGCTGCTCACCAAAGTATTGCCACTGGGGCTGTTGACCCACCATAGACTCTAAATCCGCACCTGACACTTCAACCGAGTAAACAGCATTAAAACCTAGCGTATTCGATGGCTGACGCTCTACCGGAAACGCATCATGCAATTCTTGCTGGGTTACACCACCAGCTTGCCAAGGATACAAGCTAAACGGGTCTGCCAAGTCATAAGCCCCCAACAAAACAGCATCTACTTTGTGAGTAAACATCAGCGCATCGGCTAGCACTTTTTCAATATCATTGCGGTCGGGGTAATTTTCAGAAATCGCCACTTTATAGTCTGGGTCTTCTAAATAAGTTTTAACAATTTCTGCTATTTTGTTATCAAGCGGTTCATGAAATGTATTGATATCTAAAGTATCAATTTGAATTTCATCATTTTCAAAGCGCACCGGACGTGACGTTTTATCAAATAAATTAAATTCGATATCAATCACGGTTGCGCCCATGCCGTAAATATCGGGTTCAATCACAATCGATTGATTGTCGTTATACCTATGGATTTGCGGCTTATCATGGCTATGACCACCAAGAATTAAATTAATCTCAGGTACATTTTGCGCAATGCGATCATCCGCCCAACCTAAATGGCTCACCATTACAAGATAATCAACTTGCTCACCATAAAAGCGCACTAAGCCTTCTGCGACTTCGGTAAACTCATAATCCATAACAAAGTTATCAATAAAGTCTGGTAGTGGGCGTTCTTTGTATTCTTTATCAAGCTCATTCCATGGACCTGAGGTCATACCCAAGAAGCCAACTTTGACACAACCAACATCAATAATGCCAAATTTGTGTGTAGGAAAGCCTTGTGCTTTTTCACCAACATATTGCGTATTTGACGCGAGTACCAATGCAGTTTCATCTTGTGCGTAAGCTAATAACTCGTCTTCACCCCAAGCATAATCGTGGTTTCCCACCACACGCACATCAAACTCCATAGCTTGTGTCGCCAGTGATGAGGCGCGCCCCATAGATACTTGCTCGGCCACATTGCCTTTTTCATAATCATCGCCCCCGTTGGTAAAAACAGTGTAAGGGTTTTCTTCAAGTGAAGTTAAGTGCAATGATTTCAAACGGCTGTATAAGCGCTCTTTATAGCCGAAGCGAGAATGCAAGTCAGCAACATGCACAAAACGAATCGTTTGTTGTACCGCAGCCATATCACAGGCTGGGCCAATGGATTTAAAGGTAGAAACATTCGGTAATTTACGAATGCCGTATATACCTAAGTGATAAATTTCAGCGCTAATAAAATTACCTTCTATGCGCGAATTAAAATTAGGTACCCATGTATTGTTAACAAGTCTAGCCAGTACATATTGCTGATCCGCTTGATAATCACTTGGTAATGGTATCGTCAGATCCGCTTTATCAAATAATGCGGTTTCAATTGGTGTTATCGAATACACTTTCGAAAGCGAATTTTGCGCATCGGGAAAGGCTTGCGATTGCGCTACATCAACTGACAGTGTCAAGCCATCGGCAACAGCGCCAACTTCTAGGTCTAAAGTGCCTGTGCCATCAAAGCGTATAACTCCCCCTTCACTACCTACGGGTACCGGTGTTTGTGCCGCATCTTCACTAACTGATTTGCTGGTTTCGCCTTCACCTACACAACCCAACAACAGCAATGTGCTGAACACATATAGCAATACTCTGAAATACACTTCCTTGCCTCGCGTTTAAATTCGCATTTATGAAAATTAACAAATGGTTAATTTAACAACAATTATTGAAAATATTACATCATAGCTAATAATAAATTCCCAGATTTAAAGAATTAAATTATCTTAAAATGCAAAAGCCGATGCTAAATAACATCGGCTTTTATAACCATCACATTCAATTACACAGCTGAATCGTTACACCGCTTGCTGAATAATCACTTGCTCAGCTTTTTTAGTATAGTGCGGCATTCTATGAAAATTTAAGTAACGGTATGTATCCGCAGCTGTTGCATTTATCATTGTCGCGTATTCTTGGTACTCAGCTGGCGTAGGTAATTTACCTATAATTGCAGCTACTGCAGCAAGTTCGGCAGATGCTAAAAATACATTTGCTCCCGTACCTAAGCGGTTAGGAAAGTTACGGGTAGAAGTAGACACCACGGTAGATTGGTCTGCAACTCGCGCTTGGTTACCCATACACAACGAGCACCCTGGCGTTTCAATGCGCGCCCCTACACGACCATAAATACCATAGTAGCCTTCGTCGGTAAGCTGATCTCGGTCCATTTTGGTTGGTGGTGCAATCCACATTCGCGTTGGTAATTGGCCTTTAAAGTTATCAAGTAACTTGCCCGCAGCACGGAAATGGCCGATGTTTGTCATACACGAGCCAATAAACACTTCATTGATTTCTTCGCCTTGTACCTCTGATAGCAGGCGCGCATCATCTGGATCGTTTGGCGCACATAAAATGGGCTCGTTAATTTCTGCTAAATCAATCTCAATGATGTGGGCGTACTCTGCGTCCGCATCCGCCGACATAAGTTCTGGATTTTCTAACCATTCTTGCATTTTGGTGATTCGGCGCTCAATAGTACGCACATCACCATAGCCTTCTGTGATCATCCACTTAAGCATAACAATGTTCGAGTTTAAGTATTCTTCGATTGATTGCTGTGAAAGCTTCACGGTACAGCCCGCCGCAGATCGCTCTGCTGATGCATCTGACAGTTCAAATGCCTGCTCAACGGTTAAATACTCCAGCCCTTCAATTTCCAAAATTCGCCCTGAAAACTCGTTAACTTTGCCTTTTTTCTCTACCGTTAATAAGCCTTGCTGAATTGCATAGTAAGGAATGGCATGTACTAGGTCTCGTAACGTAATGCCCGCTTGCATTTCACCTTTAAACCTTACTAATACT
The DNA here is from genome assembly GCF_044005875.1 of Pseudoalteromonas sp. XMcav1-K. Lineage (NCBI taxonomy): Bacteria > Pseudomonadati > Pseudomonadota > Gammaproteobacteria > Alteromonadales > Pseudoalteromonadaceae > Pseudoalteromonas > Pseudoalteromonas sp. XMcav1-K. The sequence goes on from NZ_JBIPJE010000037.1 coordinate 35,705, forward strand.
GACTCCGGCATATCGAGCGGCATCACTCCCGTAGCAGCGGCAAAAGCAACCGCACCAGAGCCTGCGGGGAAAGAAATACCCAGAGGAAAACGTGTATGTGAATCACCACCCGTTCCCACGGTATCAGGCAACAGCATTCTGTTTAGCCACGAATGAATAATACCGTCACCGGGGCGAAGCGATACCCCTCCTCGATTCATAATGAAATCGGGTAATGTATGATGCGTATTTACATCAATTGGTTTTGGGTAGGCAGAAGTATGACAAAACGACTGCATGGTTAAATCTGCAGAAAAGCCTAAGCATGCTAAGTCTCTTAGTTCATCACGTGTCATTGGGCCTGTGGTGTCTTGTGAACCAACAGTCGTCATTTTCGGCTCACAATACTGACCAGGACGAACACCTTTAACGCCACACGCATTTCCCACCATTTTTTGCGCGAGCGTGTAGCCTTTGCCAGTATCGGCTGCAGCTGCTGGTTTACGAAATATTGTTTCTTGAGCAAGACCAAGTGATGTTCGTGCTTTATCGGTTAAACCACGGCCAATTATTAAAGGAATACGGCCGCCAGCTTGCACTTCGTCAAGGATCACCTCTGATTTAAGCTTAAAGTTGGAAATCACCTCATCGCTACCAAAACGTTTAACAACGCCTTCATATGGGTAAATATCGATTTGGTCACCCATATTTAATTCATCAACGGGCAGTTCAATTGGTAATGCGCCTGAGTCTTCCATGGTATTAAAGAAAATAGGGGCAATTTTACCCCCTAAACATACTCCTCCAACACGTTTGTTAGGCACGAATGGAATGTCATCGCCCATAAACCAAAGCACTGAGTTAGTCGCGGATTTACGAGAAGACCCCGTACCTACCACATCACCTACATACGCAAGTGGCAAACCTTTTGCTTTTAACTCTTCAAGTTGAGAGATAGGACCAATCTCACCCGGCTTTTCTGGCTTTATACCTTCACGCTCGTTTTTAAGCATTGCAAGCGCATGTAGTGGAATATCTGGACGTGACCATGCATCTGGCGCTGGAGATAAATCATCAGTATTTGTCTCGCCTGTTACTTTGAACACAGTAACAGAGATTTTTTCGGCAACAGCGGGCTTGTCGGTGAACCACTCAGCATTTGCCCATGACTTAATCACTTGTTGCGCATATTTGTTACCCGCTTTTGCCTTTTCCTCTACATCGTAAAACGCATCAAACATTAGTAATGTTTTTGATAACCCTTTTGCCACAATAGGCGCTAACGCTTGGTCGTCTAGTAATTCAATCATCGGGGCAATGTTGTAACCACCTAACATGGTACCCAGTAGTTCAGCGGCATATTCTTTTGTTATCAATGGCGATGATGCTTCACCTTTCGCGACCGCAGCTAAGAAACCCGCTTTTACGTATGCCGCATCGTCAACACCTGGCGGTACACGATTAACGAGTAGATCTAAAATAAATTCATCTTCACCTGCCGGTGGGTTTTTAATTAATTCGATAAGTTCAGTAGTTTGCTGTGCATCTAACGGTTTTGGCACAATACCTTGGGCTGCACGCTGCTCGACATGTAAACGATATTCTTGAAGCACAATAATACCTCCTTGGTGACGTGAAATACCTAACATGGCTTGAGTCTTTGAACGACTTCAAACACTCTAATAAACTGTAGCACTTTAATTAAAAGCGTCAGGTATTGGTTAGTTATTCACCTTTAGTATAAGGGCTTTATATTACGATCCAAGGCCAGCATGTTTATGCTTATCATAAGTAACATGAATAGAAGGGAGTTAAAAATTAACTTTTATGAATGATGAACGCCATTGCTGTTCAATTAAGTTATATTCTTCAGAAGCATGTAAGCTCGCTAAGCTTTGCTGTAAACGCTCAACTAGCTGTTTATCAGATCCTTTACTAAGAGCAACATACAACTGAGGAGTGCGCCCTAAATCAACAACAGGCACAAAATTGTTTAAATCAAATGCCATTTGCTTACTAAGCGCAATTAAATTGTTTTTCTGTAATACAATCGCATCTACACGCTGTTCTTTTAACGCGTTAATTGCTTCAGGCCAATGCCTTACCTTCATTACGTTTTTTTCAGGCCACTGATAGCGTGCAACAATTTCATCCATAATGTAATCATCTCTTGCGACGACTAAGGTTAGATTTTGCATTGACTGAGTCGTGACGTTTGCTTGTTCACGTGCTTTTAATTGCCATAAAAACAACGAGCTTTTGCTTTGTAGCATTGAGCTATTTGGAAAAACCGGCCCAATCCACTCAAAACTACTTTCACGTTTTTGCGTTCGGCGCATTGAGTAAATTAATACGTTTTTTTCTGTGGTTGCAATATGATAAGCACGGGACCAAGGCAATACTAAATGCTCAGTGGAGATTTGCTCTCGGCGCAGTAACGCCTTAACAATATCGACAGCAACGCCATCGAGTTTTTCCCCTGACTTAACCTGATAAGGAGGAAAGTGCTCTGTAACAACCATTTCAAGTTCAACAGCACATACGCGGGTAGTCACAAATACAACAATTAGTAATAAAAAGCTAACTCCTGTCCAACGTCGCCACATCGCATATTCAATAAAAAGAAGACAATACTGTTAGTCTAGGTGAGTGCTAGCGTAAATAAAAGTGTGCCGATTAGAGGAAATA
>NZ_JBIPJE010000038.1:0-136052 GCF_044005875.1 Pseudoalteromonas sp. XMcav1-K
TGGTGACTATAGCGTTTTGGAACCACCTGACCCCATGCCGAACTCAGAAGTGAAACGAAACAGCGTCGATGATAGTGTGGGTTCGCCCATGTGAAAGTAGAACATCGCCAAGCTCCTAATTAAGTAAAAAGCCCGCTCAATGAGCGGGCTTTTTGCGTTTGAGTGTTTAATGAATTTACAGCGCTTTAATTCAGCAATAAAGCTGGGTTCCATCGGTCTTCCATGACCTCACCTCATTACACTGCGACACTTCGTGTCGGTTGTAATTCGTCTAATTAAGTAAAGTCGATAAAAGTTCTCTATCCGCGAAGCTAATGGTATTTGTGCATTAAAGTACATTAGAATCGTTTGATGAGCTATTTGTGGAAGGAATACAAGTATAACTATAAATAGAGCTTAGTTTGTGAAGCGTAGTAGACCTGTTTTCAGGTACTAGCTTATTAGAAATAAAGGGTTTTCTGTTTGATAGACTGTGCCTAATCAAGAGTAATTGGTTTATCTAAAAAATTAAGATTTCGTTAGGTTTGGGAGCTGTATTATTCTCTTTCTATTACTTCACACTTTTTGTTCAAGCAAAGCGTTTGAGGTGCTGGATTATGTTCACAGCTAGAAAATGCTTTGTTTTTTTGATTATAAGCTTGTTCAAAGGATGTAATTTCAGTTGCCAAGAATTCAATGTCTTCTTGTTTGCTCGTCTTAATTGAATAGATATCAAAGCGACTTGGGCCACCGCATGCGCGTTCGCCATAAGAAATTACACGGCATTGATAGCTTGCATCACATGATTTATCTTCAATAGCTTTCTGAAGTTTAGTTTCTGCATCAGTAATGGTAATAATTTTACTCTCTGTGTTGAAGTCATTTGATTGACATCCAAAGAGCAAGATGCTTAAGGTTAGCGTCGGTGAGATTTTAATAAATTTCATAGATAAGTGTTTATACGAGTTATCTTTTATTTACTCATACTAGCACAAACAAACTATTTATATCATACAAACACTTATCACATGAATTATATCGTAGTTGTTAGATGATGCCTGTCATTGATGATTTATATCGTCTTGAAAGGCTAAGTTGATGGCCATTGCGCAAGGTAACCTGATAATCGCCACTGTCGGTGGGTTTGAGTTCGGCAATACACTTTTTCCTGACGATTACACTACGATGAATGCGTATAAACCCTAAATCAGCTAGTTTGGTTTCCATAGCAGATAGTGTTTCTCTGTGAAGTGTTGGGCGCTCTTCATTCACTAAATATAGTTCGACATAGTTACCAGCGCCGCCAACCCAGACGATGTCGTTGCAATCGATCAACTTAATTCTTCCAGAATCTTTTACTATAAGTGTTTGATCAGTCGAGTTTAATTGATTAATTAAGCTTTGAATATTCTCAAAAGGGAGTTGCTTGTTGTTATTGAGTCGTGACGAAAGCTTTTTAATGCACTTACTAAATCGATTCCTATCGCATGGGAATAAAAGATAGTCAGCAAAATCATGTTCGAATGCGTAAATTGCCTCAGCTTCTGATTCTCCAAGATAAACGATCTGTGTATAGTCAGGGCATTCTTGAGCTAATGTTTCTAACGCGTCTAAATCAGGCAGCAAGTTGTGATTAATAAAAAGAACGTCAGCTTGCATTGTGTTTACAATGCTGATTGCTTCAGACCAGTCAAACGCCAAAGCAATTGCTTCAAAGTTTTCGTGCTCCTTTAACAATGTTTTTAGTGCAGACTTATTGCTTTCTTTTTCGTCTGCAATAACGAGACTAAACTTTCTCATTACGCAAGTTCCTTCTAACTATAAGGTCTGTGCATTTTGTCATTGATTTGTCTATGGTGTTAGTCTTTTTGGGTAACAAGGAGTAACAAAATGTTAGTGGTTATTAAGTAGGTAACCCTTGCGATGTAAAGTATTTGTGAAACTATTTTTATTTTTGTAACTAAAACGACATTCTAATCCGCTTAAATTGATTTTAGCGCCGCTTGTGTATTCGGTGTGGTAACTAAATATACTTGTTATTATTTTGTAAACGATGTTAAAGTTAGGTTGAAACAATAAAGCAACAATATAATAACATGAGATTTCCCGGGAGAATCTAATATGGCTCAATTTAAGAAGTCAGTCTTAAAAGTAGCGGTATCAACAGCGCTACTGTCAGGCGTTACTTTTTCAGCTAATGCAGCTGAAGAGGCAGCGGAAAACCAAGTCGAACGCATTGAAGTTACTGGTTCACGTATTAAGCGAACTGATATGGAAGGTGCGAACCCAGTCACGACTATAGATGCAGCAGCAATTAGCAAAATGAGTGTTAACAACGTTGGCGACTTACTGCAAAATTTAACCTCATCTGCAGGCGCAGCGGTCAATACTCAGACCAATAATGGCGGTGATTCTAGTACGCGTTTCTCATTGCGAGGTATAGGTGATGAAAGAACACTAGTGTTAATCAATGGTCGTCGTGTGGTTGCTGGCGGTAATGGCGCAAATGCTTCCGTTGACCTTAATACTATTCCAACTTCGGTAGTTAAGCGTGTAGAAGTTTTGAAAGATGGTGCTTCTGCTACTTACGGTTCTGATGCGATCGCGGGTGTGGTGAATATTATCACGCGAAATGATTATGAAGGGTTTGAACTAAAACTGAACGCGGGTCAAAGTGGCGAAGGTGATGCTGAAGCTAAAGGGGTTGATTTAACATTTGGTACAGCGAGTGATCGCGGAAATGTTGTTGTGTCATTAGGTTATAACGACCAAGGTGACGCCTTTCAGGGAGACAGAAGTTTTTCAGAGTATGAACTTCGTGCCTATGCTGATGGTAGCACTGAGCGAGGCGGTTCATCTGCGCCACCTTGGAGCAATATGGATGGTTACGATGGTGGCAATGTAACACAAGGGCCTGAGTTTGGTGATTGGCGCCCTTATGATGGGGCGACAGATTCATATAACTATAACCCAGTGAATTATCTACAAACTCCAAGTAAACGTAAATATGTGAATGTGTTTGCAAACTACTTGCTAGGTGAGTTTGGTGTTTTAGGTGAAGTAAACTCATTTGCGGAGATGAGTTATGTACAAACGGTCGGTAAACGCTTAATTGCACCTGAGCCATTAGCACCACTTATTTTCTTCGGTACTGCAGCACCGTATTCGCCAGACAACTATTACAACGTAAAATATGGTCCGAAAGATCCAGACGGTAATTCATTCCAGATAGATGATTGGCGTCGCCGTATGCTAGAAACGGGCGGTCGTAAAAATGAACGAGATTACAAGACATTTAGAACTGTAGTAGGTTTTAATGGTGTATTTGAAAATGGCTGGGATTGGGAGATCTCGTATAATTTCGGTCAAAGTGACGCAACAGAGCGTGCTGAAGGCTATTTCAACCTAGCTCGAGTAGGTGATGCTGCAGGTCCAACAGGTTGGTTAGATGCAAACGGGTCACTTATTACCGATGCTGACGGTAACGCAATTGTAGATGCTGCGAATGGCGCTCAGCTTGTATGTTTGAATGCTGAAGGTGCTGTAATTGATGGGTGTGTTCCACTTAACATATTTGGCCAACCTGGTACTGATACTGCAATTACACCTGAAATGTTACAGTATATTTCGGGAGACTATAACACAACAGAGTTAGGTCAAAACCGCCAAGAGACTCTTTCTGCTATTGTTTCTGGTGACTTATTTGATTTACCAGCGGGCCCTGTAGGGTTTGCAGCGGGATATGAATACCGCAAAGAATCAGGCTATTACAAACCTGACTCGCTAATCCTTCAAGGTACAACTACCGCTGGTAACGCAGTAAGTACGGTAGGTGGATATGATGTACAAGAAGTGTTTGGTGAAGTAATTGTTCCAATTCTAGATGAAGCAACATTTGCTCATATGCTCGAGTTAAGTGCTGCGTTCCGTTATTCTGATTACAGCTCGTTTGGTGATAACACATCAGGTAAAATCGGATTGAAATGGATGCCAACAGATGCACTACTTCTGCGCTCAACGGTGTCAACTGCGTTCCGTGCACCAACAATTGATGACTTAGTAGGCGGTGCAGCTATTGGGTTTCCTGAGGCTGTAGATGAATGTGATGCTAGCGCCTATCGTGACTCTGAGGGTAAGTTAGATGAAGATAGATATAACGAAGTAAAGAACTCGCCTAATTGGGCTAATTGTTTATCTACTGGTGTTCCAGCTGACGGTTATAACTCCGATGGTGTTGAACAAATCCCTTCAAACACAGGTGGAGCATCAAACTGGGGAGGAACAATTGAATTAGAGCCAGAGGAAGCTGATGTTTTAACTGTAGGTATGGTGTACACACCTGACTTTATTGAAAACCTTTCTTTCAGTGTCGATTACTGGGAAATTCAACTTGATAATGCGCTATCTACAGTAGGTACTCAAAGTGCTTTATCAGGGTGTTTTAAGCAAGGCGAATACTGTGACCGTATTACCCGATTTGGTCCAGACAGTGCTGCATATGGCGGTATTATTACGGTTGATGATTATGCGGTAAACGTAGGTGGTATCGATACTGCAGGTATTGACTTTGATATTCGCTATACTTTTGATTCAAACTTTGGCGAGTGGCGCCTGTCACTAGATGGTACTTACTTACTAGAATACGATAAGCACTTAGCATCTGAAACAATTGATCATGTTGGCCGTTTTGAAGTAGACCACGATGGTCACTTTGCAGAATTAAAAACTAACTTTACAGTAGGTTGGTCAAAAGATGATTGGGATGCAACACTTACTACCCGTTACATTGATGGCGTTACTGAAACAGAAAAAGGTTGGTGGACTGCTGAAGATGGATTTGACCGTAATGTTGAATCAAATGTAGTCGTTGATTTACAGGGTAGTTATTTAGTGACAGATCACTTAACAGTTACTGCTGGTATTGATAACTTATTTGATGAAGAACCGCCATTCGTATTCTCGGCATTCGGTGCAAATACTGACGTCGCAACTTACGATATTATTGGCCGTTATATGTACTTACGTGCTGTTGTTAGCTTTTAACGGACTATAACCCTGGTAGGGGTGTTTAATCACCCCTTTTTTATTTAAGGACAATAAAATGTATAAATCTCTAATAATTTTGAGTGTTTCACTGTTATTCATAGTCGGTTGTGAATCGTCACAAGATATGTTTAAGCGAGATCAAGTTGCTAGTGTACAGAAAAAACAAGCTGATAACGACGTTAATGGAGTGAGATGTGAAATAATGTCTCGCACAGGTAGCAATCGAAAAACTAAAGTGTGTCGTACAATTGAGCAAATTAAGCGTGATGAAGAAGTTGCGCAAAATACACTTAAGCGGTTGAACAAACCAGAGATTACGCGTGGGCAGTAAATGCTAAAGAGCTTCATTCAGCAAGAGCAGCCCCAACTTTTTCTATATACAGAACACTAGAAAGTAAATATTTGTATCTTTTTGTTTCCGGCTTATGGCTTTATAACTAACCTTGAGCCGTTTACCACTTACTTCATTCCTTTAAAGTAATATAAATAGCAATAGTCTTCCAATGTAATTAGGTTGCAATTTGCGTTTGACTAAGTCGCGCAATTTTTCCAGGGAGATTATAATAATGAATACATTTAAAAAGTCAGCGCTAAAAATAGCAATGACATCCGCGTTGTTAACAGGGGTTAACTTAAATGCAAATGCAGCTGAAGAACGTTCAGCTGAAGACGTAGAGCGTATTGAAATTACAGGTTCACGTATTAAACGTTCAGACCTTGAAACAGCCACACCAGTCACAGTAATTTCAGCAGAATCTATTAAAGAACAAGGTTTTGATAGTGTAGCTGACGTTTTACGAAATACATCATTTAACACGTTAGGTTCTTACCGCGAACAATCGGGTAGCAGTTTTGGCGGTGCCGCGCTAGTTAACCTTAGAGGTTTAGGTGAAGATCGTACTGCTGTACTAATAAATGGTCGCCGTGTGCCGGGCAATGCTTTCACTGGCAGTTCGGCGGTTGATATCAACACAATCCCAATGTCTGCGGTTGAAAGTATTCAAATTCTTACAGATAGTGCATCTGCTGTTTATGGTGCGGATGCGATTGGTGGTGTTATTAACATCATTATGAAGAAAAACTTCGATGGCACAGTTGTTGAATACAACAGTGATATTCCTAGTCAAGACGGTGGTGATAGAGAATCTTTCAAGATCACTACAGGTACTTCAAGTGATGTTTCAAGCGTTCTTTTCTCGTTTGAGTATTCGAAGAAAGATCATATCGCAGATAAAGATCGTGACTATACAGGTTTTGTGCAAACTGGCACTGGTATCCCGCGTGATGGTATCGATATTACCGGTGCAAATGCTGGGGGTAATACCGGCTTTGATTTAGACTTTACAGAAGGTTTCGCTGTAGGCCCGTGTAATGATGATACCTCGTTACTAGTTCGCGACCCTTTCGGTTACGCTGGTGAAGGTTGTGGCTATATCTTTAGTGAAGTGTCGTATAACACAATGGATGTTGAGCGCTTTTCTACGTTTGTTGATGCTAGAAGAGAGCTTGGTGATGACCATCAGATCTATTTTGAGAGTCGAATTTCTAAAGTTGAGTCATATGGTCGTTTTGCACCAGCCATTGGTGGTTTCTCTGTTTCGGCAGACGCACCTATTAATCCAGTAGGTGAAAACTTTATTCTTTATCACCGATTTAAAGGCCACGGAACTCGAAACGATAGCATTGATGCGACTGAAATTGATGCAGTACTTGGCTTTAATGGTGTTATAGGCTCAACTGATATTGAATATGATGTTAGTTTCCGTAAATACCGATACGATGCGAATAGCCGAGGCGAAAATTACATTCTAAAATCTAACATAGAAGCGTTAGTGGCTAGTGGGGCATATAATTACTTAGACCCATATTCTGAAGATTCTGAGCATAAAGCTGCTATTGCAAATAGTAACGCTACGCTATCTCGTGACCTAGGCAATGAAACATCTTCATTCCAAGTTGTGTTGAATGGTTCAACGGATATTGAACTTGGATTAGGTGGCGACGGGCTTCAATGGTCTGCTGGTGCAGAATATGTAAGTGAAGATTATAAAGATATTTATGATGCATATCGCGAAGCACGCAATGTATTAGGTTCATCAGGTAACAGCGCGGCTGGTGAGCGTAAACGTTCCGCAGTATTTGGCGAACTTTATGTACCGATTATTGAAGGTTTAGATATTAATATGGCGGTGCGTTATGATGACTATGATGATTTTGGCTCAGAAGTCTCACCATCAATTTCAGCATCTTATGTTGCGACTGACTGGCTTAAATTACGAGCTTCATATGGTCAAGGTTTTAAAGCACCAAATCTAACGGATTTATATGCGCAACCACAACAGAGTTTTGATGGTATCGTTGATACGACTCGTTGTCGTGCACAAGGTATCGCAGATAAAGATTGCCCAGCAGGTCAGCAAGAGACATATTCAGCGGGCAACCCAGACTTGAAAGCTGAAACTTCAGAATCATATAACTTTGGTATCATTTTAGAACCGGTAGATAACTTCTTAATTACAGCTGATTACTATAGTGTTGAGCTTGAAGATGTTGTTACTCAAATTGAATTTAAAGATGTATTTGAGCTTGAGCAAGCGAACAATCTTCCTGCAGGTGTAATTGTTAATCGTGCTCCTTCGCAAAATGGTATACCAGGAGCGATAACGCGATGCGCAGTTAAAAAATACCCAGATTGTGGCCTAATTAATCCTGTTGCTAACCTTGCATCACGAACTGTTGAAGGTGTTGATTTAAAGATCCAGTATTTGCATGAAACCAGCTTTGGTGATTTTAGACCTGAACTACAATGGTCTCATATTGCAACTTATGAAGAAGAAATCTTAGGTGTATTATTTGATCAACCAGGTACACAAGGTTATCCAGCAAATCGTGCTAATTTCAATTTCTTATATGAAATTGGCGACTTACGCGTGAATTATATGTACCAGTGGATTGCTGAAACAGACTCGGACACAGGCGGTAAGTTTGAAGCGTGGGATACTCATTCAATTAATGCTATTTATTCTGCGATGGATGGGTTAGACCTTGCTTTTGGTGTACGTAACTTAACAGACGAAGATCCGGCAATTGATACTGTAGGTGGTTGGGTGCAGGACTCTGCAGCAACTTCACGAGATTTATATTCACTTGATGGACGAGTATTTACACTCGGCGTTAAATATTCATTTTAATTAGTAGTTTAGTAACTCAAAGCCAGCGACATTGTCGTTGGCTTTTTTATGTCTTAAATTAAGGGATTAATTTACTATTTCAAGTATTGCTGGTGTGAATCTTTAAATATTAATCAACAGAAAGTTAATACGTGTTTCTTTATATTTCAGGTTTATAGTTTTTGAATTCAACTCTCGCCGCTTATCCTCAAATTGGATCCTCTTGAATAATACAAATGGAAATACCTGCTTAATGTAATTAGGTTGAGGTCTGCGTTTAACTAGTTTAGCGCAATATTATTCCAGGGAGATAAAATAAATGAAAAAATTTAACAAGTCAGTGTTAAAGGTAGCTATTACCTCGGCACTACTATCGTCTATCAACTTTTCAGTAAATGCAGCAGAAGAAAACGCATCATCAGAAGAAGTAGAGCGAATTGAAGTAACAGGTTCACGTATACAAAGAACAGACATGGAATCGGCACTTCCTGTTACAACCCTTACATCAGCAGATATTGCAGCAACAGGCTTAACTGATTTATCAGCAGTTATTGCGCAAATGCCGTATAACACACAAGGTAGCTTTGTAAGTGCGGGCGGTAGTTCGGCACAAAACCACTCAAGTTCAGGTATGCGTGGTTTAGGCTCGGCCAGAACACTAACACTTATCAATGGTCGTCGCATCGCACCTTCTGCAACATTCGGTGGTACAAGTACGAACCTGAACTTTGTGCCAATTGAAGCTGTTGAACGTATCGATATTCTACGCGATGGCGCATCGGCTATTTATGGTTCAGATGCAATTGGTGGCGTAATTAATATTGTTCTTAAAAAAGACTTTGAAGGGTTATTAGTTAAAGGTTCATTTGCAAACCCAACACGTGGTCAACGTGATGAAGCAGGCGTTTCACTTACATTCGGTTCGCAAGGTGAGCGAGCTCGCTCAACAGTTGTTATGGAGCATAAGCAGTGGGAAGGTTTAGCTGGTGGTGGCAGTGGCCGACCTCAATTAGAAGCTGATTGGGAAACTGGTTACAACCGTTCAACTATTTATTCTCCATATGGTACGTATCGCCCTGTGGATGACGAAGGTAATGCTATTGGTGCGCGTATGCCAGGTCCAGATTGTCCTGCAGATATGATTGTGGATCGTGGTGAAGACGATAAGCGATGCGGCTTCAATTACCTAGATGGGAAAGATTTTTTACCTGACCGTAAGAAAGATTCAATCTTTGGTCATTTAGGTTACGACATTACTGATAACCTAGTCTGGGATTCACAAGTAATGGTACTTTTTGACAGCTCTGAAACAGCATCAACCAGTATTAATACAGGCTTTGGTAATGATCCATTTTATATGGAAGCAGACAATCCGAACAACCCTACTTTCGGTACTGCAAACCCGCAGCGTATAGAATACTGGACTCGTATGGTTGGTGCTGCTGATCGTGAAACTACGTTTGATAGTAACGTGTTAGACTTCTCAACGTCACTAACTTACAACACTGATATGGGGTCACTTAAGGTTGATCTACAACACAGTACGCAAAAAGTTAATATCAAAACTGAGCACTACGTTTTTGAAGATAAATTTAGAGAAGCTGTAAATGAAGGTCTTTGGAATCCGTTTGCTCTTGGTGGTAATGCTTCAGCAGATGATATGGCTAGTTTCCAGCATACATTCACGCGTGAAGCAGAAACTGTATCAAAAGCGGCATTGATTAGTTGGGCATCTGATACAAATCTTGAGCTTGGCGGCGGCACACTTGCTTACTCTGTGGGTGCTGAATATCGTGATGATACATATGTAGATAAAATGGATCGACAGACTGCAAATGGGGATGTATTGGGTGCGTTTGGTGGTGATAGTGCAGGTGAGCGAAGCTATAAAGCGGCATTTGCTGAAGTAGACCTACCTGTGTTGGAAAGCTTAACCCTTAAACTTGCAACACGTTACGACCAATATAGCGTGCCAGATAAAGGTAAATTATCATCAGCGATAAACGCGCGTTATCAAGCGCTTGATAACCTAGTTCTTCGCGCGTCTTATGGTCAAGGCTTCCGAGCGCCAAGCTTAGATGATTTACTTGGTGACGAAGCGTTAAGCTTCAACCGCGTAATTGATACCACTCGCTGTCAAGCTCTTCCGCCACCTGATCGTGAAGATGCAGACGTGTGTGAGCCTCAACAGATTGAACGTCGTAGCGCTGGTAATGAGGGGCTAAATCCTGAAGAATCTGATCAGTACTCAATAGGTTTAGTTTGGGATATTTTTGATGGTACATCAATGACAGTGGATTACTACAACATTGAAATCAATGAGCAGGTACAGTTTCTTAGCGCACAATCAGTTGTTGATTTAGAAGCGGCTGGTTTACTTGATAATTTTGATCCTAACCGTATTAATATTACACGTGATGCTGATGGTACTTTAACAAATGTTAACACTAGCTCGATTAACATGGCGGGTATTACTACAAGTGGTATTGATTTAAGTGTAAAAAGTCGATTTGACTTAGGTGACTTTGGTGAACTTCGCTACAGCTTTGAAGGTTCATATACCCTAGAGTATGAAACACAAGATACACCAACTGCTCCTCGTTTTGATGAAGTTGGTTATCAAGATACTCCTGAGTACCGTTTCAACACTGGTTTCGGTTATAGCATAGGTGATTTTGACGCAAATCTTACATATCGTTATACAGCAGCATTTAAAGGTGAATCACCTGAAGATGAATTAGCAAATATCGAGCGTCAAGACTTCTCAAGCTGGAACACTATTGACCTATCTGCATCATACACTACGGATCAGTATGGCAAGCTTACAGTAGGTGCTCGTAACTTAACTGATAACATTGCTGACTTAAATGATGAGCTACGTGATGGTTTCAATGATTCATTCCATGACATCATTGGCCGTGTTGTATATGCAAACTACTCTATTGCGTTCTAATAGAAATTAGCATAGCGAAAAATAGGAGCCTTAGGCTCCTATTTTTTTGTTTTAGTTTATGAGTAATTAGGGTTTCCAGATATTATCTCAAGCTAAAGTTCTTGATAGAAAAATGTAAGAGCAATTTGTCTTGTGGCTATTCGTTACAAATGAGTAATCTTATCATCGATGATAGATAAGAATTTCATGTCAAATTGTAATAGTTTCGCCGTTTATCACCAAATATGTTCGTATTATCACTTTAGTCTAGAGAATAGGGCGCTCAGTCAGTAGTCTAAGCTCATCGCATTGATATTTAACATTGCGATTTTCTTTGGACCAAATGGGGGATTTATCCACCCCCCATTTTATTTTCCCCACAAAGAGACTTGAGTGTTAAGATTCTAGACTTCAGAATATCTGCTAAATCCTAAATCCTAAATCCTAAATCCTAAATCCTAAATCCTAAATCCTAAATCCTAAATCCTAAATCCTAAATCCTAAATCCTAAACTCTGCCCAAAAAAATTGTTGCATTTATCATCAACATCACTATAATACGCAAACTTTCAAAATTGTGAGTTCGCTTGCAAACTTTGAAAGTTAAATATAGAGGCTTGGATTTCAAGCCCATGAACAGGAACTCCGATTTGGAGTTCAAAGGTAAGATATAAGAAGATTGTCGCTTTCCAATTTTTGGATGAGTTGACGGTTTTTTTATGCTCTTTTTAAAATGCTCTTTTTATTGAGGTTTAATTGAATGTCTAATCAACGCATTCGTATTCGCCTAAAAGCTTTTGACCATCGTTTGATTGACCAATCAACTTTGGAAATCGTGGAAACTGCTAAGCGCACTGGTGCACAGGTTCGTGGTCCAATCCCACTTCCTACACGCAAAGAGCGTTTCACTGTACTTGTTTCTCCGCACGTTAACAAAGACGCGCGTGATCAGTACGAAATCCGCACCCACAAACGTCTGATCGACATCGTAGAGCCAACTGACAAGACTGTAGACGCACTAATGCGTTTAGACCTTGCTGCTGGTGTTGATGTTCAAATCAGCCTGGGTTAATCGGAAGATTAGAGAGGTTTTAGGAAAATGGCATTAGGTCTAATCGGTCGTAAAGTGGGCATGACTCGTATCTTCACTGAAGATGGCGTTTCAATCCCAGTAACCGTTATCGAAGCGACGCCAAACCGTGTAACTCAGGTTAAATCTGAAGCTACTGACGGTTATAACGCGCTTCAAGTGACTGCAGGCGAGAAGAAAGCTAGCCGTGTAAACAAACCAGAAGCGGGTCACTTCGCTAAAGCTGGTGTTGAGGCTGGTCGTGGTCTGTGGGAATTCCGTCTATCTGGCGACGAAGGTGACTTCGAAGTTGGTAACGAAATTACTGTTGAAGTATTCAACGACGTTAAGAAAGTTGACGTAACTGGTACTTCTAAAGGTAAAGGCTTCCAAGGTGGTGTTAAGCGCTGGAACTTCAGCATGCAAGACGCTACTCACGGTAACTCATTATCTCACCGTGCTCCGGGTTCAATTGGTCAAAACCAATCACCTGGTAAAGTATTTAAAGGTAAGAAAATGGCCGGTCACATGGGTGCTGAGCGTGTAACGACTCAAAACCTAGAAGTTGTTCGTGTTGACGCAGAACGTGGTCTATTACTTGTTAAAGGTGCAGTACCTGGCGCAGTAAATGGCGACGTAATCGTTAAACCAGCTGTTAAAGCTTAAGTCCTGGAGATTTAGTGATGGAATTAACGTTAAAAGACGCATCAGGCGCTCTTGAGGTTTCCGAAGCTACTTTTGGTCGTGAGTTTAACGAAGCATTAGTACACCAAGTAGTTGTTGCTTACGCAGCAGGTGCTCGTCAAGGTACTAAAGCTCAGAAGACACGTTCTGAAGTAAGTGGTGGCGGTAAGAAACCATTTCGTCAAAAAGGTACTGGCCGTGCACGTGCTGGTACAATCCGCAGCCCAATCTGGCGCAGCGGTGGTGTGAGCTTTGCAGCTAAGCCGCAAGATCACAGCCAAAAAGTTAACCGTAAGATGTATCGCGGTGCGATTCAAAGCATCCTATCTGAACTAGTTCGTCAAGAGCGTTTAGTAGTTGTTGAAAACTTTGGTCTAGAAGCACCAAAGACTAAAGAACTAGTAAGCAAGCTTAAAGAGCTAGAGCTTAAAGATGTTCTAATCGTAACTGAAGAAGTTGATGAGAACCTATTCTTATCTGCACGTAACCTATATAAAGTAGACGTACGTGACGTTGCGGGCATTGACCCAGTAAGCTTAATTGCTTTCGATAAGGTTCTTATTACAGCTGCAGCTGTTAAGCAACTTGAGGAGGCATTAGCATGATCTCTGAAGAACGTTTATTAAAAGTTCTACGTGCTCCGCACATCTCTGAGAAAAGTACTATCAATGCTGAAACTAGCAACACTATTGTGTTCAAAGTAGCTAAAGATGCAACTAAAGCTGAAATTAAAGCAGCTGTAGAAAAACTTTTCGAAGTTGAAGTAACGGGTGTTCGTTCGCTTGTTGTTAAGGGTAAGAAAAAGCGCACTGGTATGCGTTTCGGTCAGCGTTCTGATTGGAAAAAAGCTTACGTTACTCTTAAAGAAGGCAGCGAATTAGACTTTGTCGGCGGCGCCGAGTAATTTAAGGAGTTAGAATTATGGCACTTCAAAAGTGTAAACCAACTTCTGCGGGTCGTCGTCACGTCGTTAAAGTGGTTAACCCTGATCTACACAAGGGTAAGCCATACGCTCCGCTACTAGAGAAAAACTCTAAATCAGGTGGTCGTAACAACAACGGTCGTATCACGGTTCGTCACATTGGTGGTGGTCATAAGCACCATTACCGTGTAATCGATTTCAAACGCACTAAAGACGGTATTCCGGCTAAAGTTGAGCGTTTAGAATACGATCCAAACCGTAGCGCAAACATCGCTCTTGTATTATATGCAGACGGTGAGCGTCGTTACATCATCGCACCTAAGGGCCTTAAAGCTGGTGATTCAATCCAATCTGGTGTTGATGCACCAATCAAGGTTGGTAACACATTGCCAATGCGTAACATGCCTGTAGGTTCTACTGTTCACAACGTTGAGCTTAAGCCTGGTAAAGGTGCTCAAATCGCTCGTTCAGCGGGTGCATACGTTCAGATCCTTGCTCGTGAAGGTCAGTACGTAACACTTCGTCTACGTTCAGGCGAGATGCGTAAAGTTGAAGCGGATTGTCGCGCAACTTTAGGTGAAGTAGGTAACGCAGAACACATGCTTCGTTCACTAGGTAAAGCTGGTGCTAACCGTTGGCGTGGTGTTCGTCCTACAGTTCGTGGTGTTGCCATGAACCCAGTAGACCACCCACACGGTGGTGGTGAAGGTCGTACTTCTGGTGGTCGTCATCCTGTGTCTCCATGGGGTAAGCCTACCAAAGGTGCTAAGACACGTAAGAACAAGCGTACTGATAAATTTATCGTACGTCGTCGTACTAAGTAATAGTTGAGGAATTGCCATGCCACGTTCTCTCAAGAAGGGTCCTTTTATTGACCTACACTTGCTGAAGAAGGTAGAGAAGGCGTTGGAAAGCGGTGACAAGAAGCCTATAAAGACTTGGAGCCGTCGTTCAATGATCATCCCTAATATGATCGGATTGACCATCGCTGTCCATAATGGTCGTCAGCACGTCCCTGTATTTGTTTCGGACGAAATGATCGGTCACAAACTAGGTGAATTTGCACCTACACGTACTTATCGCGGCCACGCTGCTGATAAGAAAGCTAAAAAGCGTTAATAGGGGAATATGATGGAAGCATTAGCTAAACACAAATTCGCCTCTGGTTCAGCGCAAAAAGCACGTTTAGTTGCAGATCAAGTCCGTGGACTACCTGTTGATCGCGCGCTAGAAATACTGGCGTACAGCCCGAAATCAGCGGCTGTTTTAGTTAAGAAAGTACTAGAGTCTGCTATTGCGAATGCAGAGCATAACGAAGGTGCTGACATTGATGAGCTTAAAGTGGCGAAAGTTTTTGTAGACGAAGGTCCTACAATGAAACGTATTCGTCCACGTGCTAAAGGTCGTGCGGATCGCATCCTTAAGCGTACTAGCCACATCACTGTTGTGGTTTCAGATAACTAGGAGATTAACTAATGGGACAAAAAGTACACCCTACTGGTATTCGCCTAGGTATCTCAAAACCTTGGGTATCTACTTGGTACGCGAATACAAAAGACTACTCTGAGACGCTATTTGGCGATCACAAAGTTCGTACTTTCCTTACAAAGGAATTAAAAGCGGCTTCTGTGTCTAAAATCGTTATCGAACGTCCAGCGAAATCAATCCGTGTAACAATCCACACAGCTCGTCCTGGTGTTGTTATCGGTAAAAAAGGCGAAGACGTTGAGAAGCTACGTCAAGCAGTGACTAAACTTGCAGGTGTTCCGGCTCAGATCAATATTTCTGAAGTTCGTAAGCCAGAGTTAGACGCACAGCTTGTAGCTGACAGCATCTCTTCACAGCTTGAGCGCCGTGTAATGTTCCGTCGTGCTATGAAGCGCGCGGTACAAAACGCAATGCGTCTAGGCGCTAAAGGTATTAAGGTTGAAGTTAGCGGTCGTTTAGGCGGCGCTGAAATCGCACGTTCTGAGTGGTACCGTGAAGGTCGTGTACCTCTACACACTCTACGTGCTGATATCGATTACGCAACTTCAGAAGCTTTAACTACTTACGGCATCATCGGTGTTAAAGTTTGGATCTTCAAAGGCGAAGTTATCGGTGGTCTTCCACTGAAACAAGAAGCTGAGAAGCCAGCTAAGCGTGCACCGAAAAAAGCTCGTAAAGCTAAGTAAGGGGTAGCGATCAATGTTACAGCCAAAACGTACAAAATTCCGTAAAATGCACAAAGGCCGCAACCGCGGTTTAGCGCAAAACGGTAACAAAGTTAGCTTCGGCTCATTCGGCCTTAAAGCGACTGGCCGTGGCCGTATGACTGCTCGTCAAATCGAAGCAGCTCGTCGTGCTATGACTCGTCACATCAAGCGTCAAGGTAAAATCTGGATCCGTGTGTTCCCAGATAAGCCAATTACAAACAAACCGCTTGAAGTTCGTATGGGTAAAGGTAAAGGTAGCGTAGAATACTGGGTTGCTGAAATTCAGCCTGGTAAAGTACTTTACGAAATGGAAGGTGTTTCTGAAGAGCTTGCTCGTGAAGCATTTGACCTTGCAGCTCGTAAACTACCATTCAAGACAACATTCGTAACTCGGACGGTAATGTAATGAAAGCTAGCGAATTAAAAGACAAGAGCGTAGAAGAGCTAAACACTGAACTTCTAGAGCTTCTTCGTGAGCAGTTTAACCTGCGCATGCAAGCGAGCACTGGTCAGCTAGCTCAGTCTCATTTACTACGTAAAGTACGTCGCGATATCGCGCGTGTTAAAACGGTTATCAACCAGAAGGCAGGTGCATAATGAGCGATAAAATCCGTACTCTACAAGGTCGCGTAGTTAGTGACAAGATGGACAAGTCTATCGTTGTTGCTATTGAACGTCAGGTGAAGCACCCAATCTACGGTAAATTCATCAAGCGTACTACTAAGCTACACGCACACGATGAGAACAACACTGCTAAAGTAGGCAACACAGTTACTATTCGTGAATGTGCTCCTATTTCTAAGAACAAATCTTGGACTTTAGTAGACGTTATTGCTTAATTTTTATTAATTAAGTAAACGCTAAAAACCCCGGCCTAGGTCGGGGTTTTTTACGTTTGGAATAAAGCAAATTAAGCTGTAAGTGAAGCCGCCAATCTACGGTAAATTTATTTAGTGCACTACTAAGCTACACGCATGATAAGAAGACATCTCCTAAAGGTGGCACCACAGTTACTAATCGTCAATGTTTAGTATTAACTGGCTCTTTGGGTAAGTTTGTGACAATAACAACTGGTAGCTGCTAACTTACGATTTCTTACATTGTTTAGATTTTATTCACTGAACTTTAACCCCTTGCAAGACTCCTAACATATTCATAATAATTATAAATTTTTAAAAGGTGTTGCTGTGCGTTCTAAGCAAATGGCATTGCTGACCTCTATTACCGTACACTTTGTTCTAGGCTACTTACTGGTAACTCAAACATTCAAACAGCCAAGTTCAACACAGGCAGCGTCTCTTAAAACGTATATCATACCTGTCGCGCAGCAGCGCAAAATACTAGCTGAAATGGTGAAACCTAAAGACGAGCAAAAGCCTGAAGCTAAACAACAAAACGTCCCTGAAAAAATTATAAAAAAAGTAGTTGTTGGGCAGGAAAATAAAACCCTAACAGTTGCTGAATTACCAGTCCCAAAAAGCACTGAAAAACCGTTGGAAATCGCACCTAAAACTCAGAAAAAGTCGAATGAAACCAAGACTAAAGTGATAAAGTTTAATCGTTATAAGAGCCTTGAGAGTGTAATAGAAAAAGAACAGCAAGCTTATTTTAAATCGCAACAATTCAATAACCAGATAAGCCAACCTAAAGTCAAAATTAAGCCGTCGCAAAAATATCAAGACCTAGTAAATAGGCAAGCTGAAGTTGTTACTGGAAGTGTAACCTCATCCCGTAAGACAATAAAATATAAAGGTAAGTGTTATCTTGTTGATAGTAGTTCAGAAATGGGTAGTATGGACATGCCATCATCATCTGGCTTTCCATGCCCGGGTGAAAAATCAGATAATGAAATATTGCTGAAAAATTCGTTGGATAAGTATTTAAAGAAAAAATAAGGGATACGCGTGAAAAATTGTGTATGTATTTTCTTGCTGCTAATAAGTGCTGGTTGTTCAACTGGTTTGAAGCAGCGTGACATAAGAGAATGTAGAGAAAATGCATTTCAAAACCAAACACAGCCTATGGCAGTAATAGAAGCCGAGTATAAAGAGTGTTTAAACGAGAAAAGAGAAATGCAGGTGGCAGAGCTGCAAATGGCGCTAATTGAAAATGTATTTGAGATCATACTAGACGTCTTTGGTGTAAAAGAGCCTGATTAGCTTTAGCGACAACCTTATTTAACTTTCAAGATTGATGTAAATACCTACTAAACTTAGTACCAATTCAATTAATCACTCACCATTTTGCTGACTAAATATATTATTCATTGCGCTACATTTATCTATGTAGGATGAGTGTCAATTGCGAGCTAAATGTTTATTTAGCGTTATATCTGATCACATGCACAATAAAATTGGTGTATCGTCATTTATGTACCTCAAGGGAAAATTTAATTCTATCTGCGTGAACCTTTGCTCGAGCGCTCACGTCTTGATAATCAAACAATCTACTTTGGAAGTGTAAATGTATCAAGCGCAGGAAGAGTTACTGGTCTTAGCGGCTCAATCAGGGAACACTAAAGCGTTCACCTATCTGTGTCGTCACTACCAAAAAGCCGTAACTCGCTTTGCGTATAAACTATCGAGCGACCCGCAAATAGTTCATGATGCGGTGCAAAATGCATGGTTAAAAATCGCTAATAATCTTCACAAATTAAATGACCCTAGAGCATTTAAAAGTTGGTTGTTCAAAGCAGTCCGCTGGAGCGTATATGACTTAATGCGCGCAGCAAAGCGAGATAAAGAGACTATCGCAAACGATATAGATGTGCTTGATATTGTCGCGTTAACTAAACCTGAAAGCTTAGATCTCGGGTCCTTGATAGAGCGACTTCCAGATATAGATAAGCAGGTTATACATTTGTTCTATTTGGAAGAAATGCAATTGATACAAATAGCCGAGGTATTAGAAGTACCGCTAGGTACTGTTAAATAGAGGCTATATCGTGCCAGAAAAGCGTTACAAAAGAGTGTAGAGGATAAGCAAGATGAATATTGATGAAAGAATTGTTAAACAACTCGATGCAGATTCAGCTGAAATCGACCGCATTTTGGCGGAACAAAATAATGGGCTAGGTGCATTGCTAAATGCGGGTTTAAAAGGCGCGATGCGACCCTGGTTTATATTAGTAAATGTTTTAGTACTAATAAATTTTCTCGGGCTCGCTTACCTTGTCTATCAATTTTTTACGCAAGCTGCCGATGCACAATTGTTTTGGGGAATACTCGCAATTTTCAGTTTTCAATTTCATATTGCAGCTAAAAGTTGGCTTTATAACGAAATGAATCGAAGTAGTTTAATGCGTGAAATAAAGCGCCTTGAAGTTGCGGTTAATGACTTAAAAGTTGCAACCAGTAAGTCGGAGTAATTGATGGAGAAGCTAAAGACCGTTGTTTTAATATTACTGCAAGCGCTGCTATTTATTCTTCAGTTTTTACAGTCATAACAGATATGCATATAAAACAAAAAGCCAGCTAAACGCTGGTTTTTTAAAATTAAAACTTTTCTATATGCGCTCAATATTTTACGCTTTTTTTACGCGCTAGCTCGGTTACTCTTTGATACAGTTAGCTTATTCTTAAGTTGATAACGAAAACTTATGGTTAACAGCTATTTTAGTGACTGCAAGTACCTTGCACTTGTGGTCTGTTGTATCGCAATTTTAATTTCTTTTTTGTTAGGTCAGTGGCTGCACTCAACCACTGTTGTTTTACTGATTTTGCAGCTTTCAATCGTTTTTGTGGCGTTAAATTACTCATCTAGGATGGTGTATAGCGCGGCCATTTTTGAGGCGATTGCGTTTAATTTTTTACACACCGCACCACGTTATTCGCTACAGATGTTTCATATTGCCGATGTGATTAATTTAGCGGTATTTATTGCGGTCGCTTTTTGTACTTCGGAACTTGCAAAGCGTTATCGCACGCAACAGTCAAATCTCAAGCAAGTGCAGCTGCGCAATCAGATATTACTCTCGGTTTCACATGATTTACGTACGCCACTGGCTGGTATTATTGGTAATTTAAGTACTTTAAAGCGCTATTATAGCCAATTAACTCAGCAGCAAGTTACTGAATTGCTTGATAGCGCCACAGTCGAAAGCCACCGTTTACATCATTACATTGAAAACTTATTGCATGCGACAAAGTTGCAACATGGCGAAATACAAATGGTAAAACATGTTGAATCGGTGGTGGATGTACTGACAAATGCTATGGAGCGTTTAGGTGATAGGCGGAGCAAGGTGCATGTTACCGTAAAAATAGGGCAAACCAGCACGTTAATGAGTACAGCATTGCTAGAGCAAGCGATCTTTAACGTACTTGATAATGCAGTCATCTACTCATTCGATAGACAGCCGGTTGAGGTTAGTGTTTATCGTACGCATCACCATTTAGCGATTGATGTATTTAATCAATGCGACGGGTTTAAACCAGAAATGGCAAACCAAGTCTTCAATTTGTTTTATTCAGAAAAGAAATTAAAAAATGCTGATTCAGGTATCGGTTTAGGGCTGTGTGTTGCAAAAGGAATTGTTGAAGCGCATCAAGGTAGTATGCATTGCCAAGCCGTAAATGGAGGGTGTTTGATATCGCTCACTTTACCTTGTTATGAACAGGGAGAAAATGAATGAAGCGCAAAGTATTAGTAGTAGATGATACGGAGCAGATCCATACCTTTATTCGCATATCTTTGGTAACAGAAGGGTTTGACTATATCGGTGCCTATACAATTTCATCTGCGATGACGCAATTTTTGGCAGAGCAGCCCGACATCGTGGTATTAGATCTAGGGTTACCCGATGGTGATGGTTTGACGCTACTACAGCATATAAGACAAACCAGTAAAGTACCGATATTGATTTTAACGGCGCGCGACCAAGAAGAAGAAAAAGTACGCTTGCTTGAAGCCGGGGCGAATGACTACTTAAGCAAACCATTCGGTGTTAAAGAGTTAATGGTGCGGCTTAAAGTATTGCTGAGGGATTTGGTTGGCTTATCTCAGCCATCGGATAGCTTACAGTATGAACAGTCACGTTTGTCGACTAGCACGCGAGAATGTTGGTTGGGAGAGCGTAAAATCAGTCTCACGAAAAAGGAATTTTCATTTATGGTAATGATGCTTGAACGCAAAGGCGAACTTGTTCATCAAACCGAGTTGTTAACACGTCTGTGGGGCGAAACCCACGCTCACGACACTCACTATTTACGTATTTTGGTACGTCAATTACGTAAAAAATTTAATGATAACGCGAATCAGCCGAGCGTAATTAAAACCGAGACGGGTGTTGGTTATCGCTTAGTCAACGCTCAGGGTAAAACCTGAAGCATCCAATATAGCAACGCATTAACCCAGTGCTAAACATGTTTTAGCAACAAACCCAAGAACTTAATAAATAGCTGTCATCCACCGTATGACGGACGGGTTTCTGCTGGCAAAAATTAAGTGAATTGGTATTACATATTTAATCTGAAAGGTGGGGCTATTTGCCCACTTTTGATGGGGTGATTATGCGTATATCGCGCAATAGTCAGCCAAATTTTATGCTCTAACTATAAAATAGGATTTTTATGGCGCACTACACAGTGATAGGACTTGGCCGCTTTGGTATTGCCGCAAGTCTTGAATTAATCTCACTTGGCCACACCGTTACCGGTGTTGATCGAGATATAAAATTAGTTGAAAAATATGCAGGCCAGTTAACTCAGGCAATTATGTGTGATTCAAAAGATGAGGCAGCGCTTAATGAGTTGAACTTATTAAGCAGTGATACCGTACTTGTGGCGGTTGGTGAAGATATGCAGTCCAGCCTGTTATGCACTTTAGCGCTGAAAAATTTGGGCGTTGAGCAAATATGGGTTAAAGCCAGCACCAAAGCCCACCATACCATAGTGTCAAAATTAGGGGGGCAAAGAATTATCCACCCCGAAGAGGAGATGGGGGTAAGGGTCGCACAAATGCTAAATTACCCAATGGTTAATAATTATCTTCCCCTTGGTGATGGAATATATGTGGTAGAGATCCATATTAAAGCAACATTCAACGGCATTACCTTAGAAAGCTTATTAAGCAACGTAAAAAATAGTGCGCATGCGATTTTAATAAAGCGCGCGAAGGATGTGATATCACATATCTCATTAGATTTTGTTGTAAAAGAGAACGATACTTTACTGCTTTTCGGTACGCGTGCTGAATTAAAGAGCTTGGCATCAAGGTTGGCATAATATGATCGCTTCGTATGCTACTTCAGATCATCTTGCTCACGCAGTGAAAAAACGCAAAAAGCTTTTTGGTGCACCGCCTTTTATTCTGAGTGCCGCATTTCTTGCGCTAATTCTATTAGGTACTGTGTTGCTTAAATTACCAATTTCTGTGCACGAGCCGATTAGTTGGATAGAAAGCCTATTTACCGCAACCTCAGCGGTTACGGTCACAGGATTAGTGGTGGTTGATACAGGTTCTCGCTTTACCTTATTTGGGCAAGTTGTAATTGCATTGCTGATTCAATGTGGTGGGCTCGGGTTAATGACTTTTGCCATCGTTACCTTACTGGCGCTAGGTGGAAAAATAGGCTTTTTTGAGCGCACGGTTGCAAAAGAAGCGTTTAACCAAACCGACTCATCAACGCTTATTACTACGGCCAAATCTGTGCTGATCTTTGCGTTAACCGTTGAATTTATCGGCATGTTGATTTTAACCTTATATTGGCGTGCAGAGCTCGGTTGGGCCGACAGCTTATTTCATAGTTTTTTTTATACTATTAGCGCATTCAACAATGCTGGTTTTGCCTTGAGCAGTAATAGCTTAGAGTCGTATGTTGACGATCCCGTTATTAACTTCACTATCACCGGGCTGTTTATTATCGGCGGTTTAGGGTTTTCGGTATGGATGGATATAAAACGCAATCGTCGTTGGAAACGCCTTACCGTATATAGCCGCTTAATGATTATTGGTACCGTGCTAATCAACGCGGTGGCGATTATTGCTATTTACTGCATCGAATATAACAATCCTAATACACTCGTGCCATTAAGTGAGTCTGGTAAATGGCTTGCCGCTTGGTTTCAAGCGGTAACAACTAGAACGGCAGGTTTCAATACCTTACCAATTAATCAGCTTGAAGACGCAAGCACCATGTTGATGTTGGTCCTAATGTTTATTGGGGGAGGGTCATTAAGTACCGCTAGCGGCATCAAGGTGGTGACATTTATGGTGCTTATTTTAGCGACTTATTCATATCTAAGACGTGATAATCAAATCTATGTTTTTAACCGAGAGATCTCGCGTGAAACAATTAGGAAGGCGCTGGCGTTAGCTATGGTGTCGATTATGATTACGTGGCTCGCAATATTTGTACTTTCACTTACCGAAAAGGCCGATATGTTAGATATTGTATTTGAAACTGTTTCAGCGTTAGGCACGGTTGGTTTGTCGCGGGGTTTAACCGGTGAACTTTCCACCTTTGGTGAGTTAATTATTATTTTTATGATGTATATGGGAAGGCTAGGGCCCTTAACATTAGCTTACTTTTTAGCAACGCCAAGGCAAAAGAAACTGCGTTATGCCGAAACTAAATTAGCCATTGGCTAAATAAAAAGCCAGCTAAATGCTGGCTTTTTTAATTAAGGAGAATGACTTAATTAAAGTTTCGGGCCTGCCGCTACAAGCGCCTTGCCGTTTTCTGTGTCAGTGAACTTGTCAAAGTTATCAACAAAACGCTTAGCTAGGTCTGTTGCTTTGTCAGTCCATACGCTTGCATCCTCGTAAGTGTTACGAGGATCAAGAATATCACCTTCTACACCTTCAAGTGACTTAGGTACTTCAAGGTTAAACAGTGGCACGATTTCAGTTTCAGCGTTATCGATAGAGCCGTCTAAGATAGCGTCAATGATTGCACGCGTTGCTTTAATTGAAATACGTTTGCCTGTGCCGTTCCAACCTGTGTTTACTAGGTAAGCTTCAGCGCCAGCAGCTTCCATACGCTTTTGTAGTACTTCAGCGTACTGCGTTGGGTGAAGTGATAAGAACGCAGCACCAAAACAGCTTGAGAAAGTAGGTGTAGGTTCAGTAATACCACGCTCAGTACCCGCTAGCTTCGCAGTGAAACCCGATAGGAAGTAGTACTGAGTTTGCTCAGGCGTTAATTTAGCAACTGGTGGTAGTACACCAAACGCGTCAGCAGTTAGGAAGATAACTTTCTTCGCGTGACCTGCTTTAGAAACTGGCTTAACAATGTTGTCAATGTGGTGAATTGGGTAAGAAACACGCGTGTTCTCAGTTGTTGAGTTATCGTCAAAATCAATTTTGCCGTTTTCATCAACTGATACGTTTTCTAATAATGCATCACGACGGATTGCATTGTAGATGTCTGGTTCATTTTCTTTGCTTAGGTTAATTGTTTTTGCGTAACAACCACCTTCAAAGTTAAATACGCCGTTGTCATCCCAACCGTGCTCGTCATCACCAATAAGCTCGCGCTTAGGATCGGTTGAAAGTGTTGTTTTACCAGTACCAGAAAGACCGAAGAAAATAGCAACGTCGCCATCTTTACCTACGTTAGCACTACAGTGCATTGACGCGATGCCTTTAAGTGGTAGGTAGTAGTTCATCATTGAGAACATACCTTTTTTCATTTCACCGCCGTACCAAGTACCACCAATTAATTGGATTTTTTCAGTTAGGTTAAATGCAACGAAGTTTTCAGAGTTAAGGCCCTGTTCTTGCCATTTGTCATTCGTGGTTTTCGCACCATTCATTACGATGAAGTCAGGCTCGTAATCTTTTAGCTCTTCTTCAGAAGGACGAATGAACATGTTTTTAACGAAATGTGCTTGCCATGCTACTTCAGTAACAAAACGTACTTTAAGGCGTGTGTCTTCGTTCGCACCACAGAATGTGTCAACTACGAAAAGACGCTTGCCTGAAAGCTGCTTAGTCACTAAACCTTTTAGGTGTGACCAAGTTTCAGGAGTCATTGGTTTGTTGTCGTTTTTACCTTGATCAGACCACCACACAGTGTCAGCTGAGGTTTCATCACGTACGATGTACTTATCTTTTGGTGAGCGACCGGTAAAGATACCAGTTTTCACGTTAACTGCGCCTAATTCAGTTTCGACACCTTTGTCATAACCTTCAAGGCCCGCTTTAGTTTCTTCCGCAAAAAGTAACTCGTAAGATGGATTGTGAACAATTTCTGAAACATCGTGAATGCCATATTGCGACAAATCAATCGAGTTTTCTAAAGCTGACATAGTTTAAACACTCCTAGGGGTTTTGAACGGGTAGTAAAATAAAATCGAATAAAATTCGAGCGTCAATTCTATCTTAATACTAGAGTAAAACCAAAGCTGAAACCCCCGATTTTTCTAGGATTTATGTATTTTTTTTCATGATACCGGTGTCATTTCAAAATACCCAATATGCATTAAAGTAATGACATCGCTGTCATTTTATTTTTGTACTTTTTATAGACTTTTTATGCAGGGAATTTGCGGCAAGTTAATTGCAATTCTGATGTTCTTAGGAACGGTTAAACGCTAAACTAATTTAGATAACAAAAAAGCAGGCTTTTAGCCTGCTTTTTTAATAAAAAACATTTTTTGTATTAGTTAAAAATGTTTTCAATATCACGTTTGTTAAATTGGTATTCTTTTAAACAATATTGGCAGTTAATTTTAATAGCGCCTTGTTCTTTCGCATCTTCAAGCAATGCATCTTTACCAACATTAACAATTGCATCTGCAATTTTATCGCGGCTACAGCCACAGCGGAAACTTACTGGCTGAGGATCAAATAAACGCGGGTTATCTTCATGATAAAGGCGCGTTAACACTGTATGACCATCAAGATTTAATAACTCTTCGTCTTTAATGGTATTTGTTAACGCTTCTAAATGCGTAAAGTCTTCTTCCGCTTTTTCTTTGTTTACAGGTAATACTTGTAGCAACATGCCTGAACACTTTTCTGCGTCAGCATCAGTGCTAATCCACATGCGTGTCCGTAGCTGTTCAGACTGTTGGAAGTACTGCTCTAAACATTCAGCTAGGCTGTCTGACACTAAAGGTACAATACCTTGGTAGCGCTCGCCTTTAAGTGGGGTAATGGTAATAACCATATGACCTTTACCAATTAGGTTTAACACGCCAGTATCTGTAATCTCACCTTGAATACGGGCAATACCACGCATAGTTTGCTGGTGGTTACCATTAATCACGGCATATTTTACAGGTCCATCACCTTGTAGTTGAACGGCAATTTCGCCTTCAAACTTTAACGTTGCTGTAAGTAAACAGGTTGCTACTAATAGCTCACCGATCAACTGCTTCACTTCAGTTGGGTAATTGTGGTTTTCGACTATCTCTGAAAACGTTTGATCAAGTTGTACTAACTCACCACGTACATCATGGTTTTCAAAAATATATCTGTGTAATAAATCTTGCTGCATTGGTCAGATACCTTGTTTCAAGCGTACTGCTTGATAAATGTTAACTATGTTTAAATTTAATAAGCTCACGACGCTGCTTTTTATCAGGGCGTTGTTCAGGGCTTGGAGAGAAAAAGGCATTGTTTTTACGTGCCCAAGCGTTTTCTTCACGCTTTTTCTCGCTCTCTTGTGTTTCCTGATACAACGTTTGCGCAATTGGCGCACCGCGTCTTTGATCGCTAATTTTTTCGATGGTGACAATTTTTTCATCAAATCCTTGCGAGAATTTAATTGTCGCACCTAACTCAACGGTTTTGCTAGGTTTGCATCGCTGGCCATTGTAGTGAACTTTGCCCCCAAGAATCATTTCGCGAGCAATCGCACGTGTTTTGTAAAAGCGTGCAGCCCAAAGCCACTTGTCTAATCTTACGCTTAGACTGTCGTCGTGATCTGAAGTGTGTGTTGAATTCTGCTTTTTACTCATGGAGTGAGTGAATAATTGCACTGAAAAGTACGTGAAATATACCATAAATGCCAATATAGACAAAGTTGATACATTTATTTACCAAAAATAGAGACAAAGGGAATCAAGCCCTGACACAGAATTGTCATATTTACAGTGTAAATTCCAGCCACTTTCCAGATTACCTGCTTGTTGTAGAAAAGCTGACAGGTTAAGATGGTCGTTCAAAAATAAGCAAACAAATTATAATAATGCAGATAAACCAAGCGCAAATCGAACAGGTTATAGCAAAATTTCCACATAAAAAAGCAAGCAATATTGTACTTATTGTTGTGGTTATTTATGTCGCATTTTTAGCTGCGCAATTAACTTGGATGTTATGGCCAAAGCCGACTCAGCAAGCTGCATTTATTACTGTGAATAACAGTGATTCGGGTAGCGCATTCAACTACAGCAGTAAAGAGCTGGTATCGCAAAATATTTTTGGTAATGCAACGCAACAAGCAGAGCAGAAAACAGAAGAAATTATCAGTGATGCACCTGAAACAACGTTAAATATTAAATTAACGGGTGTAGTGGCGATTGCTGGCGATGAAAAAGCTGGTCATGCCATTATTGAAAGCCAAAATATGCAAGAAACCTATTCAGTAGGCGAGTTAGTTAAAGGTACTCGTGCACAAATCGAAACCATTTTTGCGGACCGCGTAATTATTAAAGTGAGCGGTCGTTTCGAAACCTTAATGCTCGATGGTATTGATTACTCAAAAACCGTTAAGCAACCTACCAAAAAACAAGGCAAGTCATTTAACCAACTTCGTTCAGCAAATGAGTCTCCGGCTCCTGCAATAAATGCAACGAAAAATGCAGACCTTAAACAAGAACTAAAAGCTAAGCGCAGAGAATTACTTGAAGAACCTGGGAAACTTTTTGATTATATTCGCATCTCACCTAAACGGGTTGATGGACAAATTGTTGGATATAACCTTAGCCCAGGTAAAGACCCTAAACTGTTTTCACAAATGGGGCTTAAAAGTGGGGACCTTGCGACTTCAATTAATGGCTATCAGCTAACCGATATGAAACAGGCTATGGCAGCGATTGGTGAACTTAGAAATGCATCATCTGCGACAATAGTTATCGAGCGTCAAGGGCAAACTCTCGACGTGCTATTTAGCCTAGAATAAGAATACGACTCGGAGTAACTAAATGAAAAGCGTGTTAAACCTAAGCAAGGTTTACAAAGGATTACGTAAATATGCAGCATTATTAGTTGCTGTAGGTGTTTCCTATTCTGCACTTGCGGTGGAGTATTCACCTAGTTTCAAAAATACAGAAATCACTGAATTCATTAATGTTGTTGGTAAAGACTTAAAAAAAACCATCATCATTAACCCTAATGTGCGTGGCAAAATTAATGTGCGCAGTTACGAGGCGATGGACGAAGAGCTGTATTACGAGTTCTTTTTAAACGTATTAGAAGTATACGGCTATACTGCAATTGAAATGGAAACCGGTTTTATCAAAATTGATAAAAGTGCCGACGGCCGTAAAAAGAATGTTCCTGTACTGGATGACGATGAAGAAGTGACGGGCGATGTGATGATCACCCGCGTTGTGCGTGTAAAAAACGTTAGCGTACAAGAGCTTGGTCCAGTTGTTCGTCAGTTTAGTGACCAAAAAGGCGGCAGCCACGTGGCACAATACACCGCATCAAACGTAATGATGTTAACGGGTCACGCGGCAACGGTTAATCGCCTTGTACAGGTAATTAAACAAGTTGATAAAGCCGGTGACCAATCGGTTGATATTGTGAAGCTTAACTACGCGACAGCCACCGACGTTGTGTCAGTTGTCGAGACCATTTATAAGCCAACTACAGGTAAAAATGACATTCCAGCGTTCTTAATCCCTAAAGTGGTTGCTGATGAGCGCACCAACAGTGTCATCGTAAGTGGTGAAGGTGAAGCGCGTGACAGAGCGATAGCCCTAATTAAGCGCCTTGATAACGAGCTTGAAACGCAAGGTAACACCAAAGTATTTTACCTAAGTTACGCCAAAGCAGAAGACTTAGTGAAAGTTCTACAAGGTGTGAGTAAGTCAATTAATGACGAAAAGAACCAAGGTAAAACATCTGGTCGTTCAGCTAACAAAGATCAAATCAGTATTGAAGCGCACGAAGACACAAACTCAGTTGTAATAACAGCAAATCCTGATGTGATGCGTTCGCTTGAAAAAGTAATCAAAGATCTCGATGTGCGCCGTGCACAAGTACTTGTTGAAGCGATTATTGTTGAAGTACTTGAAGGCGATGGCGTTAACTTTGGTCTGCAGTGGATTTCAGAACAAGGCGGCATGGTACAGTTTAACAACGGCAGCAGCGCACCAATTGGTTCTATTGCCGCGGCGGCAGAGTTAGCTCGTGATAAAACAGTTAAGAAAAATGTAATTGGTTCAGAAACGGGCACAGGCACACAGTACGATGAAACCGTTGAAGGTAATATTGAGCCGTTAGCTGGTCTACTTAGCAGTATTAGCGGCTTAGCAGTGGGGATCGCGAAAAACGATTGGGCGGCGATTGTGCAGGCAGTATCATCAGATACTAACTCAAATATTCTAGCAACACCTTCTGTAACCACTATGGATAACGAAGAAGCGTCGATGCTAGTTGGTCAAGAAGTGCCTATTCTTACTGGCTCAACGTCAAGCAGTAACAATACCAACCCATTCCAAACGGTAGAGCGTAAAGAAGTGGGTGTAAAACTGAAAGTAACACCACAAATCAACGAAGGTACAGCGGTTCAATTAAAAATCGAACAAGAAGTATCAAGTGTATCAGGTGCAACTGCGGTTGATATCTCAATTAACAAGCGTTCGATTAGCAACACTGTACTGGCCGATGACGGTAGCATGGTAATTCTCGGCGGCTTAATTGACGAAAACGTACAAGAAAGCGTGCAAAAAGTGCCATTGCTAGGTGATATTCCAGTGCTTGGTCACTTATTTAAATCAACGTCTTCAACTAAGCAAAAACGTAACTTATTGGTCTTTATTCGCCCGACAATTCTGCGTGATAGTGTAAGCATGAACAAGCTAAGTCATGGTAAGTATAACTTTATTCGTGGCGAGCAGGTAAAACGCAAAGACGATGGCATTAACTTAATGCCAAATGAAGTACCACCAGTACTACCAGAGTGGAACGATGCGCTTGTGTTACCACCAACGTATCAAGAGTTCTTACACGGCGAAAACAAAAAGAATCAGCAAGATGACTGAGATAGTTTCTGAGGTTAGTGTTGCACCCGTAGTGCCTGTTAAGCGTTTACCATTCAGTTTTGCTAAGC
The DNA here is from genome assembly GCF_044005875.1 of Pseudoalteromonas sp. XMcav1-K. Taxonomy (NCBI): domain Bacteria; kingdom Pseudomonadati; phylum Pseudomonadota; class Gammaproteobacteria; order Alteromonadales; family Pseudoalteromonadaceae; genus Pseudoalteromonas; species Pseudoalteromonas sp. XMcav1-K. Next base: position 30,224 of record NZ_JBIPJE010000038.1, read on the forward strand.
GCTACAGCATCTTGATGCAAACACAAAACAACGAGTTAGTAGTAAGTTACGCAGGCGACTTAAATCAGCAGGCATTACTTGAAGTAAGGCGTGTTGCTGCAAGTACCTTTTCGCTTAAGCAAGTGACTAAAGATGAGTTTGAGTTACTGTTAGAGGTGGCTTATCAACGCGATAGCTCAGAAACACAGCAGATTATGGAAGATATCGGCAATGAGGTCGATTTGTTCTCGCTGGCAGAAGAGTTACCGCAAACAGAAGACTTACTTGCCTCAGAAGATGATGCGCCAATTATCAAACTAATCAACGCCATGTTAGGTGAAGCGATTAAAGAAGGTGCATCGGATATCCATATTGAAACGTTCGAGCAAAACTTGGTAATTCGTTTCCGTGTTGATGGTGTTTTAAAAGAAGTATTAGAGCCAAATCGTAAACTTGCATCATTACTTGTCTCGCGTATTAAAGTAATGGCAAAGCTCGACATCGCAGAAAAACGTGTTCCGCAAGATGGTCGTATTAGTTTGCGTATTGCAGGCCGTGCAGTTGATGTACGTGTTTCAACGATGCCATCAAGCTTTGGTGAGCGTGTCGTATTACGTCTTCTTGATAAAAACAATGCACGTTTGGATTTGGAAGATCTCGGTATGTCAGAGCATAACCGCAGAACATTCGCCGAATTAATTCGTAAACCGCATGGCATTATTTTGGTTACCGGCCCAACAGGTTCAGGTAAAAGTACCACCTTGTATGCGGGTATGACTGAGATTAATACCCGAGACCGTAATATCCTAACGGTTGAAGACCCAATTGAATATGAAATCCCTGGCATCGGTCAAACGCAGGTTAACCCTAAAGTAGATATGACTTTTGCCCGCGGCTTACGCGCCATCTTACGTCAAGACCCTGATGTAGTGATGGTTGGTGAAATTCGAGATTTAGAAACCGCACAAATTGGTGTACAAGCGTCATTAACCGGTCACTTAGTATTATCAACGCTGCACACTAATACGGCAGCCGGTGCGATTACTCGTATGGAAGATATGGGTGTTGAACCATTCTTACTTTCTTCGTCACTACTTGGCGTATTATCGCAACGCTTAGTTAGAACGTTATGTGACTGTAAAGAGTCGCATGTAGCCGATGAAAGAGAATGTGAATTGCTTGGTATAGAACACGGTAAAGGTGTTGAAATTTGTCGCCCTGTAGGCTGTAGCGAATGTAATCACAACGGTTATAAAGGCCGTACTGGTATTCATGAGTTGCTGGTGGTTGATGAAGCAGTACGCGAACTTATTCACGATGGCAAAGGCGAACAAGCCGTTGAAAAATACGTACGTAAAACCACGCCAAGTATTCGCCAAGACGGTTGTAACCGTGTACTTGCAGGGCAAACGTCACTTGAAGAAGTGCTTCGCGTGACGCGTGAGGAAAGTTAATCGTGGCTGCGTTTGAATATAAAGCGCTCGATGGTCGCGGTAAAAATAAAAAAGGTATTTTAGAGGCAGATACCGCAAAGCAAATTCGCCAAATGCTGCGCGAAAAAGGGCTTACGCCACTAGAGGTGGAGCAAGCTGCGGATAAAGAAAAGCAGCAAGTTAAAAATCGTGGTGGATTGTTTAAAGCAAAAATATCTGCGCATGAGTTATCACTGATCACGCGTCAATTAGCAACGCTTGTGCAATCAGCGTTGCCTGTTGAAGCTGCTGTTCTTGCTGTGGCAGAACAATGTGAAAAGCCACGTTTAAAAAGCATGTTGATGTCAGTGCGTTCAAAAGTGGTTGAAGGTTACAGTTTGGCTGAAGGCCTAGCTGAGTTTCCTCATATTTTTGACCATTTATATCGTGCTATGGTTGCTGCGGGCGAAAAGTCGGGGCACCTTGATCAAGTATTGGTGCGTTTGGCTGATTACACTGAACAAAGACAGCATATGCGTAGTCAAATAACGCAAGCTATGGTCTATCCCATTATTCTTGTTGTATTTGCTGTCGCAATTGTATCTATTTTGCTGGGCACTGTGGTACCGACCATCGTTAAGTCGTTTCAAAGCTCAAAGCTGGCATTGCCTTGGACCACTGAAACAGTAATTGCGGCAAGTAACTTTATTCAAAATTATTGGCTGTTTTCATTAATCGCCATTTTTGGCAGTATCTTTGCCATTAAGAATGCGTTAAAAAAACCGAAAATACGTTTTTGGTTCGATGCCCGTGTATTGCAGCTACCGTTTATCGGTAAAGTAGCGCGTGGCCTTAATACAGCACGATTTGCAAGAACGCTAAGTATTTTGTCATCGAGTTCTGTGCCGCTGTTAGAAGGCATGCGAATTTCGGGCGAAGTTTTAGCAAATGAAAAAATGAAAGCAGCAGTCGCTGAGGCAGCAGTAAAAGTCAGTGAAGGTGCCAGCCTTAAAGCGTCACTTGATCAAACTAAACTGTTCCCACCTATGATGCTGCATATGATAGCCAGTGGTGAAAAGTCAGGCGAGCTTGAACAAATGTTAGAGCGCTCGGCAGATAACCAAGATAAAGAGTTTGAAGCGTTAGTGAATATTTCACTAAAGCTACTAGAGCCATTAATGATTGCGCTTATGGCAATCATTGTCATGTTTATTGTAATGGCAATTTTACAGCCAATTATGGCGATGAATAACGCGATCGGATAACGCGATCGGATAAGCGTTAAGTTTTATAGAGGTGTTAAATGAAAAAGCAAAGTGGATTTTCATTACTTGAAATCATGGTAGTTCTGGTAATTATTGGCATGATCATGGCCATAGTTGCGCCGAACATTATGGGTCAACAAGAAGAAGCAAAAATTGACAAAGCACGTATTGATATCAGCGCATTAGAAGATGCAATGAATATGTACAAGCTACGTAACAATCGTTACCCAACAACAGAACAAGGCCTTGAGGCGTTAGTTGAAGAAACAACGATTGAGCCGTTACCAAAACGCTTTCCTGAAGGTGGTTTTATTGAAAAGCTACCCGTTGATCCATGGGAAAGCCCATATCAGCTAGTAAGCCCAGGTGAGTTTAGCAAAATTGATATTTTCTCAATGGGTCCAGACGGTGTTGCTGGTACAGAAGATGATATTGGTAACTGGGATGACGAAGACGAGCGTTAATCGTTAACGTTAGTTTAAATTATGAAAAAGTGGCAAAGCGGATTTAGCTTACTCGAAATTTTAGCGGTATTGGTAATTATCGGCTTTGCCATGAACCTTGTTGTTCTTACGCTTAATGATCAGCAAGAAGAACAACTTGAAACCGAAGCACTTAAGCTTCATACCATGATTAATCTTGCCTCTGAATTTGCCGTTATGAACCAGCTTGAGCTGGGCTTTCATATTGATAAAAATACTAATACGTTTGAGCTGCTGGCGTTTGATAGCGAAAAGTGGGTTGCAATTACAGAGCCTGAAGTATTTAAACCACATCAGTTCAGTGAATTTATTAGTGTTGAAATGGCACTTGAAGATTTGCCGTGGGGTGAGGAAAACTTGTTGCAACAAGTTGACTGGCGTCAGCTTCTTAACAGTGAAGATGAAGAAAGCTTATTGGAACTTGAGAAAATGAAAATTCCACAGGTTTTATTGCTGTCTTCCGGTGAAGTGAGCCCTTTTCAGCTAGTACTAACGCTAACTGATAACGAAAAAGCGCGTCCTTATTACATTAAAGGTGAGTTAATGGCACCGGTTGAATTGTCGCAGGAATTGGACGACGATGCTTAGAGTGCGCGGTTTTACGTTATTAGAAGTGATGATTGCAATGGCCATTTGTGCACTTGCAGGCATTGCCGCAATGAAAGCGGTTGGTGATCACATTAATCACCTATCAAATATTGAAGAGCAACAGCTTGCAAGCTGGGTTGCTGAAAATCAATTAGCAGAATTAACGCTTACTACCAGCTGGCCGCCAGCGGATAATAAAACCGGTGATGAAGAGCAAGCGGGAATTAAGTTTTATTGGCGTCACAAAATTACCAAAACCGAAAGCCCCAACCTCCTTGAAGCAAGAGTGTTAGTGTACTCAGATGAAGCACGTAAACACGATGTTTATGAGCTTATTACTTACATTGCCAAAAGTGAGGGTAAGTAAGTGGTCACTCAGCGCAATAGCTATTTAGGATTTACGCTAATTGAGGTGCTGGTGGCACTAGCAGTATTAGCAATGGTAACGCTGGCAAGCCATCAAATTTTATCGACTGCGATTAATGCCAATCAAAACTCAAAAGAAAAAGTAGCGGAAATAGGCGCTATGAATACGGTTTTCCGTATGATGCAGCAAGATTTTACCCAATTAGCACTACGTAACACACGCAATGAATCGGGTGATAGTTTAGAGCTGTTTTTAATGGCTGATCGTTTTTTATTTGATAGTCAATATCACGGTGTTGCAGGCGTGCGAGATGGTTGGAGTAACCCAGTTAATTTATTGCCGCGCAGTGAATTACAGTTATTCAGTTATGTTGTAGAAGAAGATAACTTAGTGCGCAAATATCGCATTTATGTCGATTCGCTCGATGGCACTGAACCGAAAAGCCAAGTATTACTGGAAGACATTAAAGACTTCACCATTAGTTTTCGTGGCGACAACGATAAATGGGAAGAAAATTGGACAAATCCTAGCTTGCCTAAAGCTATCAAAGTAGAAATCGCGTTAGCCGATGAAATTATCGTAAGTCGCATTTTACTGCTGCCAGAGAATGAGGCAACCTGATGAGGCTAAAGCAAACGGGTGCAGCGTTAATTATTGTTTTATTTGTGGTGGCGTTGGCAGCATCTTTGGCAGTTAAAATGAATGCGCGCTTGATGGTAGAAGTACAGCGTTCAAGTAATCTCGTATTACAGCAGCAGGCACGTTGGTATGCCATGGCGGGGGAAGCTCTGGCTAAGCAATTGCTGATTGAAGTAAAAAAACAAGATAAAGATCGTATCGACTTATCACAAAAGTGGGCTGTTGAAACGCCACCTTACCCTGTTGAAGACGGTACAGTTGCAGGTAAAATCATTGATTTACAGGCGTGTTTAAACCTTAATGCGCTGCGGTTTGTTGACCCAAACAATGCTAGCACTCGAAACTTTAATGAAGCACATAAAACATTAGAGGCGTTACTCGATCTGATTCCTGATTTACCGATGGAAGAATCGAAAGAAGCACTTGCAGATAGTGTATTTGATTGGCTGGATGAAGATAGCATGCCAAAAAGGCAGGGTGTCGAAGAGGGTGAGTACATGTCTTACAGTATTCCCTATATGACAGCCAATAACTTATTTGCTAGCGTATCTGAGCTGAGATTAATTCGTGGCTTTAACCCGATCATCGTGGAAAAATTAAAGCCTTATGTTTGCGTTATTCCCCAATACGATGAATTTAAAGTGAATGTGAACACTCTGCAACCTGAACAGAGTTTGTTATTGGCTGCAATGCTGGATATTTCAGAGAGTCAAGCAGAGACAATAATAAGTCAGCGTCCAAATGAGGGCTGGGATGACCTTAATAAATTCATTAATGATGCCAAACAAAATGGCGCTAAATCGTTAGACGATAAAGATAAACGCTTTGTAATAAACAGTAATTATTTTGAAGCGCAAATAAAGGCAAGCTTCTTTGAAACGAATTTTGCGATGAAATCCATAATACATATAACAGATAATCAAAAAGTTAGTGTACTGGCGCGTAGATTTGGAGGCGTACAGTGAAAGAAACCTTAATTATTCGCTTAGGGCAATCGGTTAATGATCCGATCCATTGGCTTATTAGCAATGCGAATGAAACCATAGCAAGTGGCCGAATTGATAATAGTTTGGTACTTGAAGAATTAGCTGAAAAAGCGCAATCACGGGAAGTTATCGCGCTATTTCCTGCCAGCAAAGTGCAGCTTAAAACAGTAGTTTTACCGACTAAATATAACCGTAAGTTAGAGTCAGCATTGCCATTTATGCTAGAAGAAGAACTGGCGTGTGAACTTGATGATGTCTTGATTAGCATCGGTGAACCTTGCATGTTAGGCGAAAAGCATGCATTGCAAGTGGCTGTATGTCAGCGAGCGTGGTTTGAAAACTGGTTGGATATTTTAAAAACAGCAGAGCTATCGCCAACGCGTGCACTGCCTGATGCGCTGTTACTACCACAATTTGATGACGCCGATGTAACTGTTACGGCGCTTGAAAACAACTGGTTGTTTAGACTTGATGCTTGGCGCATTGCCGAGGTGGAAACAAGTTGGGTAAACGAATTTACTGCGACCCTAGATGCACAATCGCTCGCACATCTTAGCGATTTAGAGTTTGAATATGACAACGCGGTAAAAAAATTAGAACACTATGACTTACCGCTAGCGATTTTTACCAAACAGCTTGCGACGCAGCCATTTAATATGTTGCAAGGTGCATTTCAGGTTAAAAAACAAAGTAAAGGTGTGTGGCCTGTATGGCAAGTGCCTGCTATTGCCGCAGGTGTAGCTTTAATGTTTGGCCTTGTTTTGAAAGCGGTAACTGCGTACCAATTGGAGCAGAAAGTTGCTGTTGCAAAAGCTGAGACAATTGAAGCGTATCAACAAGCATTTCCCGGTTCAAAAGTGCGACCAAACCTAATTCGCCGTCAAATTCAGTCTAAATTGTCACAAGTATCGTCTGGTGGCGAAACCGGCTTTTTGTTCTTACTACACCACCTAACGCCTGTATTTAAAGATGTTGAAGGTTTTACACCTGAAACATTACGTTTTGACAGTAAGCGCGGTGAGCTACGCTTACGCGCCAGTGCAAGAGATTTCCAGAGCTTTAATGTTGTAAAACAACGATTGGAACGTTCAGCGTTGCAAGTCGAGCAAGGATCACTTAGCAACTCGGGTAATCTGGTGGTAGGCGAAATAAAAATTAAGGCGGGTTCATGAACCAGTTAGAAACATATTGGCAGAATCTTAAACCAAATGAACAACTACTGCTGAAATGCGCAGCGGTAATTTTTACCTTGTTTATTATTGTGATGTTAATTATTCGTCCATTAAACAATAAAATTGAAAAAGCGGAAAAAACCTTGCAGCAACAGCAAGAATTAGCGCAATTTGTAAAACAAAGTGCAGCAAAAATTAATGGCGGCAGACAAGGTAAACGCGCGGTGAGTGGCAGCTTAAGTCAGATTATTAATGTTTCGAGCCGTCGCGCGCAAATCAGCATTAGCAAAATGCAGCCAAAAGATGAGACACTGCGTCTTACCATCGAATCAGTTGAATTTAATAAACTACTTATTTGGCTTGAATCACTGGTCGAAGATAGTGGTTTAACGATCTCTGCGATTGATATTAATCGAGGTGCCGAGCCAGGCATGGTAAGCATAAGTCGCTTGGTGGTTGAGAAGTAATATGAAAAAAACGATATCTCTTATCTTGTTATTTATTATCGCATTTATTGCGTTTGTTATATATCTTGCGCCAGCCTCGGTTGTGCTTGGCTTTGCACAAAGCTACTTACCAAAAAATATTAAAGTTGTAGGTGTGTCAGGCACGATTTGGCAAGGTCGCATCGCTCAGGCTCAAATTAATCAACAACTTATTGATAAGCTAGAGTGGCAGTTAAAACCAGCTAGTCTGTTAACTGGCAAGGTGAGTGCTGATATTAAGTTTGGTAGCTTACGGGGTTTTGATACGCCTTACGGTAAAGCGTCAGTTACTTTGCCATTTTCAGCGGAAACGGTGCAGTTAAGCCGTGCTAATATCCGTGTTTCGACATCAAGTATTATGGATAATGTGAAATTGCCAATGGCGCTGCCAAGTAAAGGTAATTTAAAAGTAAAAGTGAGCAATGCTGAATTGCCATTAGTAGCAAAAGATAAGTTGTGTCATGTTTTAGCTGGTAATGCTGAAACGCACAATTTATCGGTGCAAGGTCTACAAGGTTGGATTGAGTTTGACACTATCAAGGGTAAGCTTGGGTGTGATAATGGGTCGCTAACTTTAAATATTAATGAAGAGAACCAACTTGGGCTGCAGCTAGAAGCGCAATATGGCATGCGCTTGATGAGTGTTAGTGGCTTTGTTAAACCAGATGCAAGTTTGCCAAAACAAGTTCATGATGCCGTTAAGTTTTTGGGTAAGCCAGATAATAGCGGGCGCTACCCGTTTAAGTTCTAAGTACAAAACATGATTGAATTTACACAAATAGATAAGCACGCGTTGGCGAGCTGGTTAGCAAGCAGTGAAATGGCACCTTATGCGATGCCATTATCCCAGCTTGAAGGGTATTTATTTGCGCTTATAGCGGCGCCAGCTCCGATCATTGAAGATATTTGGGTAAGTGAAGCGCTTGGTAGTAAAAGCGAGCAATTAGCCGACGATAAACTGTTTGCGTTAATGGCCTTTCACAATGATGTTAGCGATCATGTTTTTGAAAAAGGCTATGCGCTTTCTTCTCGCATTAGCATGATGCAACCGAGCGCTGCTAATTTATCAAAAGACAGTGAGCTTCATTTATGGGCGCTAGGTTTTACTCAAGGCATTAAGCATTACATAGAGCCAATTGTATCGGCGAATAATCTCAATGGGGAACTAAGCGAAGCACTGGCTATGACGTTAGGTTATTTATGCTTTTTTGCAGATCTAAATAACGACGCTTCATTGTGTGATGATGTTATCAGCTTGCTTGAAGCATTTGCTGAGGGGTATGCAGAGCTTATCGAAGCATGTGTACTGGATGCAGGGCTCATTGAAGAGGATGATTTAGATGATCTCGAATGAGATCATCTAGGGTCTGTTGACCTTTGCTGTTCTATTTTTGTTCTTTTTGAGCGTGCTTTTATCGCGGCGCTCGATGTGTGGCCTAGTAATCTAAGCAAATATCGAGCAACAATGAGAAAAGTGCGCTCAAAAGAACCATTCGGCAGCGCTTGATTGGCTTTTCTACTGTGTTATCGGCTGACTCACATAGAATAACTATGCCACGCAGCCTCTGCCTTGTATAAAACCCAATCAAACTGCTGTAAAAACGAACTTGAAAGGTCAACAGACCCTAGATACTCACAACTAAAGTTTGCTTTTCTTAGCTTGAGTTAACTAATCTATCTCAAGAGTGAGCCGAGTGCAGCCAGATCCACAACTTACAATAAACTCACCGTCTTTGTCGTTAAGTGCTACGCTAAGGGGCTTGTTACACGTATTGCAATTAACTGTACCGCCTTTTAAGAGCTTTTTTAAAACGGCTTTTTGATCATTAAAGTTTTTTGCAAACTTTTTATTAAGCTGTGAAAAATCCATAATTAACGTTTAGATTCTTCCGCAATAATTTTACAAATTTGTCTTAAGTCATCCCCGTAAAAATAAGAATTAAGCTCTTTTTGTACACAGTAACGGGTGTTAAACGATGACATTTTTTGGTTAGTGGCAAGTTGCTTAGTTAAATAGTCCTCAGCAGTTTGCGATAAACGAAGTTTTTCCTTGGCACGCTCTAATGAACGAGCAGCTTCTTGATCTGTTTTTACTTTGCTCGAATCGCTCAGTACGCCCATAACTTTGTCATAAAGCTCTTGTCGCGGCTTAGCAATGCTTGGGTGATCAACACTGGCTAAGATAAGAATGACCAATACAAATAAGAAGTAATTTTTCATAAACTTTTCTTTTTTTTGATTTAGCACTAATTTGCTGTGCATTTAGTTTAATAAAATGCATCGCACTAGCAAAGACAATTGTTATAATTAAGCAACTTATCTACAAGTTTGCAAACCTAGGGGCGCCATGGACAAGCAAATTAAAGTAAAAAATATCCCAACCGAAGTAAAGGTACATAAGCCTGACGCGGAAAAATTTGACCGTTTTAACCCGCGCAACCGCATTTATGTTCGTGCTGTAAAAGGCTTACACCAAAAGTTACGTAAGTACCTTGGTTTTATTGCCATGCTTAGTTTTATGTTACTGCCATGGGTGAGCTTCAACGGTCATCAGGCGGTTCTTTTCGATATTTTCAATCAAAAATTCAATATCTTTGGCATGACATTATGGCCGCAAGATTTAACCATTCTTGCCTGGATTTTTATGATTGGTGCGTTTGCTCTGTTTTTAGTAACGACTTTTTATGGTCGAGTTTGGTGTGGCTATATGTGCCCGCAAACTGTGTGGACGTTTATCTTTATTTGGTTTGAAGAAAAAATCGAAGGCAGCGCGAATCAGCGTAAAAAACTCGATCAGCGTAAAATGGACTTTGATAAGTTTTGGCGAAAATCAGCGAAACATTTAAGTTGGGTTGGTTTCTCACTTTTTACCTCGTTAACCTTTGTTGGTTATTTCACGCCTATTCGTGAACTCATGGTGGATTTTTTCACCTTTGAAGCAACGGCATATGCCGTTGGTGGCGTATTGTTTTTTACGTTTTGTACCTATGGCAATGCAGGCTGGATGCGCGAAATCATGTGTTTACATATGTGTCCTTATTCGCGTTTTCAATCAGCGATGTTCGACCAAGATACCTTCACTGTTAGCTATGACGAAAAGCGCGGTGAAAACCGTGGTCCGCGCGGCAGAAAACAAGATCCAAAAGAGCTTGGTTTAGGCGATTGTATTGATTGTAAAATGTGTGTGCATGTCTGCCCGACAGGCATTGATATCCGTAATGGATTACAGTACGAATGCATTAACTGTGGTGCATGTATCGATGCGTGTGACGAAGTGATGGATAAAATGAATTATGACAAAGGGCTTATTTCATACACCACAGAGCGTAACTTAACATCTGATAAAAAAACTCACGCGTTTCGTCCGAAAATTATTGGCTACTTGGTCGTAATGCTTGTTATTTGCGGTATTTTTGTTGCGGATGTGATGACTCGTATTCCTATGGACCTTGATATTATTCGCGACCGAAATCAGCTTTACCGCGTAACTAATGAAGGTTTAGTTGAAAACACATACACCTTAAAAATTCTCAATAAATCACAGCAAGATCACGAATACACCATCGCAGTTGAGGGGCTAAATAATTTTAATATTATTGGTAAAACACAAGTGCATATTCGTTCCGGTGAGTCGTATAGCCTGCCGTTGTCAATTGCAATTGATCCGTATGATTTGAAATCGCCAATTACCGAATTTCATTTTGTATTGCAGCGTACAGATCAAACGCAGACGCAACTTGCACAGCCAAGTAAGTTCTTTAAAGGACGTTAAATGTCGACTTTTGATTTTAGTGATTTAACGCCTGAACGTATTTTAGACGCGGTTGAAAGCATTGGCGTTTACCCTATATCGGGGCTTTTACCGCTCAACAGCTATGAAAACCGCGTTTATCAGTTTGTGGCTGAAGATAACAAACGTTATGTAGTGAAGTTTTATCGCCCAGAGCGTTGGAGTTCTTTGCAAATACAAGAAGAGCATGATTTTAGTTATGAACTGGTTGACGGTGAAGTGCCAGTTGTCGCGCCAATAAAACGCGACAATACCAGTTTATTTGAATACCAAGGCTACCGTTTTGCGCTGTTTCCGAGTGTAGGTGGTAGAACGTTTGAAGCAGATAATTACGATCACCTGGAAGTTTTAGGTCGTTTTATCGGTCGTTTACATAATGTGGCTAAAACTAAACAGTTTGCAGTTAGGCCAACAATAAGTTGCCAAGAGTTTTTGCACGACGCTAAACGTTCTCTAATAGATAGTAATTTAATATCGCCAAGCTTAGAAACACCGTTTATGACTGTTTTGCAACAGGTTATCACGTTAACTGAAGAGAAATATTCGCCAATTAACGAGATCCGCTTGCATGGTGATTGCCATATTGGCAATATTCTGTGGACAGGCAATGAACTGACTTTCGTTGATTTAGATGACGCACGTCAGGGGCCGGCAGTTCAAGACTTATGGATGATGTTAAGCGGTGATGAAAGTGAACAACGCATGCAAATGGATACGTTGTTGTGTGCATATGACGAATTCTCATCACTGGATTTGCAAGAACTGAAGCTGATCGAACCTTTGCGCGCCTTACGTATGATTAATTATATGGGCTGGCTTGCAAAACGTTGGAGTGATTTAGCATTTCAACGGAACTTTTCGTGGTTTGCATCAGACAAATACTGGGAACAACAAATATTAAGTTTAAAGGAGCAATTGGCTGCGTTGCACGAAGCACCGTTAAAGCTTTTGCCATAAGAGAACCCTATGACTAAGAAGTTATTTTTAATTGTTGCATTAATTTTTCCGTTAGCACTATTTGCTAAGGAGTTTACGTTTGAAGAGGGGAAACACTTTTCACGTATTAAAACTGAAAAATCTGAAAAACCACAAGTAACCGAGTTTTTCTCATACTACTGCCCGCATTGCTACAATTTTGAAATGATCGCCCAGCGATTAAATAAAGAACTACCAGCAGATACTTTTGTTAAAAGTCATGTAAACTTTTTAAACGGCATTGACCCAAAAACTCAATCGTTGCTTTCTGTTGGTTACTTAGTTGCAAAACAAGCTGGTAAAGCGAGTGAAGCGAGCGATGCTATCTTCTCATTTATTCATCGCAATCGCGGTAGCTTCGCAACAATCGGTGATGTGCGTCGCTTATTTGTATTAAACGATATTGTGACAGAAGAAAAATTTGACCAGCTAGCTGGCAGCATGGCAATTGCTGCGCAAGAACAGTACATGGTTGAACAGCAAAAGCGTTTTTCAGACCTACGTGCGTTGACTGGCGTACCAACATTTATTGTTAACGATATTTACCGTATCGAATTAACCAGTATTAAATCATACGATGAGCTAAAAGCGCTCGTTGACTATCTATTAGAAAAATAACGGAGTAATAATGAAAGCATTTTTTAAAGCTGCTCTTTTAGCTTTAGCACTGCCTGTTGTGGCAATTGCCAACCAGTTTGAAGAAGGCGTGCACTACGAAGTGATCTCAGATCGCGCAACTAAAAAGCCAGAAGTCACCGAGTTTTTCTCATTCTACTGCCCTGCATGTAACAACATGGAAAACGTGATTTACGACATTAAACCTTTACTAAAAGACGGCGTGGCATTTAAAAAAGCGCACGTTAACTTTATGGGCGGTCGTTCAAAAGAAAATCAAGAAATGTTGTCACAAGCGTTAGCGACAGCTGAAGCGCTGCCACAAAAAGACCAAGTGATAGCAGGTATTTTTAACCATATTCACGGTGAGCGTAAAAGCTTTAATGAAGTTGCAGACGTAAAAGATGTATTTGTAGCTAAAGGTGTTGAGGCTGCAATATTCGATAAATATTACAAGAGCTTCGGCGTACGCACTAAAGCGAAGAAAATGAGCAAAGAACAAGAGTTCTTTAAGAGCAAAGGTGCATTGGGTTCAGTACCAACCTTTATTGTTAATGGTAAGTACAAAGTTAACTTTGGCCGTAAGTCAGGCATTTCAAGTGCTGAAGATATGGCGAATCTTATCAATTACCTTGCTCAAAAATAATTTAAGCAATTAGTAAAAAAGCGCTGTTTAGGCGCTTTTTTTGTGTTTAAATTTTGCATTATCTCAGGGATGGTTGCATAAACCATAATTTTCACTCAGTAATTTAAGCTTAAATAAGAGTACGAGTAAGCACTGTTTTAAGTTGCGGTTGAGATTAATTCGCTCAATTTGCTGACGTCGCGCAACTGGTAAATTAATTTATTTATGCTTGACTTAAATTACACATTTAAATGGTTTTTATCATGGAATTAAAAGAACAAACCGTATACATATTTGATAGTAGTGAAGAACAACGGGCTACTACACAAAAGTGTATAGAATATCTATGGGCTGGCAGAATTTTCACTACGGGCAATCTCGCTAGTTTACAAAGTGAAGTTGTACAGGGCACCAGTGACGACACATTAGTTATCGCAGTAAGCGCGTTTACTGATGTTGATATGTCGAGCTGGTTGCTTGGCACAGGTTTTAAAGGTCGTTTAGTCCTACTGCTAAATGATGAAGATGCGGTGCCATTATTCTTACCTTGTGAACTCGTCGCACAAATTAATAAACCGGTAAAATTAAGTGATTTTAACCAAGTATTTAGTCAGCGTTCGGTGACTGAGAAAATTATCGATAAAGACAAATTAGCTTCACTTCTCTCACGACGAGATTGTATTAATCTCGATTTTCAGCCGGAATTTCGCAGCCAAAATGAAAAACTATCAGGGTTTGAATGTCTTGTGCGTTTTCAAGAAAATGGTATTCAGTTGAGTACGCGCGAAGTAATGAACGCTATCGAAAATCATCAGATGATCGCGACCTTTAGCGAAGTATTCTTTAAGCGCATTGCCGAAGTATTGCCTGCATTTAGCAGCGTACGCCTTTCGATTAACTTATCGCTTATCGATCTTGAACAGTATGACTTACTTAAAGTGATGAGCCAGCATCTAGATATCGCGGGAATTAATCCTGAACAAATCGTTTTTGAGTTCCCGTTGGACGCATTCTATAGCTCAAATGCTAAGGTCATTGAATTATTAACTGGGCTTAAAGAACTGGGTTTTAGTTTAGCGATTGATGGCGATGATGATGTGCTTAGTAATATTGAAAAGTTACCATTAGTGATTGATGAAGTAAAAGTACCGGTTGCGCAACTTCAGCATTTAGATAAACAGCAAATGGATAAGGTATCGCAAGCCTATCACTACCATTCAATTAATTACATATTTGCGCGCATTGAAAATTACCAGCAGCAGAAGCTCGTGCAAAACAATTTCTCATGTAGTTTTATGCAAGGATATTATTTAGCGCCACCGATCCCTGTAAACCAAGTTTTTGAGATGTTAAAAAATAATCGTATTTAATTTGCTCATTTTTAATTTTATTTTTTATGCATAACACTTATCACGATTGACTAATATTTTTCTAAATTCGTCAAAAGTGAAAATATATTTCAATAAACTTTGTTTTTTTGTATTTAAATTCCTTTTAAATCGCTTTTTATACCGATTATTTGGATTTTTTATGCTTGTTTTGTTCTTTTGCTAATGGTTAAATTGCCTTAGTTAATGATGGAAACTAAATAAAAATGTCAAAAAACACGATTAGCCTACTTCTAAACAACCTCTTACTGCGTAATTGCAGAAGCGGGGCTTAGTGTATTTGACTGAAAAGTTTGCAAAAACCCCGCTAAATGCGGGGTTTTTTTATATTAGGGCAAAGGTGCAGGTATGAGCGATAAAATTTGGATATTTGATACGACGTTACGCGATGGTGAGCAAGCATTAAAAGCAAGCCTTACAGAGGACGATAAGCTTCAGCTGGCTCATGCAATCAGCCGACTAAACGTTGATGTTATGGAAGTTGGGTTTCCGGTTTCTAGTCCAGCTGATTTTAGAGCAGTAGAACGCATCGCCCGTGAAGTTAAAGGACCATCAATTTGTGGTTTAGCGCGTGCCGTTGAAAAAGACATTGAAGCATGTGGTTTAGCATTAAAACCAGCTGAAAAAAGTCGTATTCATACCTTTATCGCAACCAGTCCATTACATCTTGAACATAAATTACGCATGAGCCTTGATGACGCAACAGCAATGGCGGTGCGTTCGATTAAGCAAGCGCGAAACTACACTGATGACGTAGAGTTTTCTTGTGAAGATGCAGGGCGTACGCCGCATAGCGATTTATGCCGCATTGTTGAAGCTGCGATTAATGCAGGAGCGTCAACTATTAACTTGCCTGATACCGTAGGTTATGTAACGCCAGATGAATATGCCGCAATGATCACACATTTAATGAATAACGTGCCTAATATCGATAAAGCACGTTTAAGTGTGCATTGTCACAATGACTTAGGTTTAGCAGTTGCTAACTCAATTGCCGCAGTGCAAGCGGGCGCACGTCAAATTGAGTGTACGGTTAATGGTATAGGTGAACGCGCGGGTAACTGCTCACTTGAAGAAGTGTCGATGATCTTAAAAATGCGTGAAGATCACCTTAAATTACATACCGATATTGTCAGCGAAGAAATTTATCGCGCATCACGACAAGTCAGTCAAATTTGCAATATGCCAGTGCAACCAAATAAAGCCATTGTTGGCGAAAATGCGTTTGCTCACAGTTCGGGCATTCACCAAGACGGAGTATTAAAGGCACAAAACACTTACGAAATTATGGCGCCAGAAACAGTCGGTGTGCCAAACAACCAATTAAATATGACTTCGCGTTCAGGTCGTCATGTTATTCAGCATCGTTTAAGCGAATTAGGGTATCAAGCTGAAGATTACGATATGGATGCGTTGTACAAAAGCTTCTTAGCGTTAGCCGATCAGAAAGGCACGGTTTATGACTATGACCTTGAAGCCATGATTTATTTTAATAATCAATCGGATGAAAGCGATTTCTATCAATTGTCATTTGTTCATTCAACATCAAATTCTCAGTCAATTGCTAGCAGCAGTATTGGCATGACCATAGGTGGTAAAGAAGTAACTGAAGCTGCTACGGGTAACGGTCCGGTTGAAGCATCATTCAAAGCTATTAAACGTATGACTAATATGGATGTTGAAATAATTGAATATAATTTAGACGCAACAGGGCAAGGCGAGGGGTCGCTTGGTCAGGTTGATATTATTGCTAAGTTTGACGGTCGTCAGTATCACGGCGCAGGTTTAGCAGCAGATATAGTAGAAGCGTCAGTACGCGCTTTGGTTCGAGTTCACAATTTAATTTATCGGGCGCAGCAAGTGTCTGATCTAAAACTACAAAGGAAAGCAGTATGAGCAGCCAGTCAAATTACGACATCGCAGTATTAGCCGGTGACGGCATTGGACCAGAGGTGATGACCGCCGCAATCGACGTATTAAATGCGGTTAGTGAAAAGTTTAATTTTTCATTGAGCTTAAATCATCACGCTATTGGTGGTGCAGCGATTGATCAATTTGGCAAGGCATTGCCAGATACTACGCTAGCTGCGTGCGAACAAGCTGATGCTATTTTGTTCGGTTCAGTTGGCGGTCCGAAATGGGAAGGCTTACCACCATCAGAGCAGCCTGAGCGTGCGTCATTATTGCCGCTTCGTAAACATTTTGGCTTGTTCTGCAACTTGCGCCCAGCACAATTATTACCTGCATTGAGTGCTGCATCTCCACTGCGTGCAGATATTAGCTCAAAAGGCTTTGATATTTTATGTGTACGTGAACTTACCGGTGGCATTTATTTTGGTGATAAAGGCCGTAGTGGCGAAGGTGCTGATGAATACGCATTCGATACACAAAGGTATTCACGTAAAGAAATTGAACGCATTGCGCGCTTTGCGTTTGAAGCCGCTAAGTTACGTGCAAACAAAGTTACTTCGGTAGATAAAGCAAATGTGCTGGCATCGAGCGTACTGTGGCGTGAAGTGGTAACCGAAGTAAGCAAAGATTATCCAGACGTGGCGCTTGATTATATTTATATCGATAACGCAACGATGCAACTTGTAAAAGAACCAAGTCAGTTTGATGTATTGCTATGCGATAACTTGTTTGGCGATATTTTATCGGATGAATGCGCAATGATCACAGGATCGATGGGGTTATTGCCATCGGCAAGCTTAAATCAAACTGGTTTTGGCTTGTATGAACCTGCTGGTGGCTCAGCACCAGATATTGCTGGCAAAGGCATTGCTAACCCAATCGCACAAATTCTAAGTGCGGCGTTAATGCTGCGTTACTCACTTAAGCAAGATGAAGCCGCACGCACGATTGAAAAGGCAGTGGCAGAAGCTGTTGCAGCCGGAGTGGGAACTCCAGATATTTTCCCTACCGCGGGTTACACCACGTTAGACGTTGCAAAAGAAATTATTGCGCGTATTTAATTTTAAATTTTAGGCCTGAATTTAACAGGCCTCCGTCACCGATAATAGCAAGGGGAATGACGTGGCTCAGACCTTATACGATAAAATCTGGCAGGCTCACAAAGTTACTGCCATTAATGAAGAAAGTGATTTACTTTATATTGATCGACACTTAGTACATGAAGTTACATCACCACAGGCATTTGCAGGCCTGCGTGAAGCAAACCGTAAAGTCCGTTGTCCTGAAAAGACGTTTGCAACAATGGACCATAACGTATCGACAAAAAGTCGCTCATTAGATGCTGCAAGCGAAGTTTCAAAAAACCAATTAATTGCACTAAAGCAAAACTGTGAAGAGTTTGGCATTGTACTTTACGATCTTAATTCAATTAACCAAGGTATTGTGCATGTAATGGGGCCTGAACAAGGTATCACTTTACCGGGTACAACCATTGTATGTGGCGATAGCCATACTTCGACTCACGGTGCGTTTGGGGCGTTAGCGCATGGTATTGGTACTTCAGAAGTAGAGCATGTATTAGCAACACAAACATTACAGCAGAAAAAAGCCAAGAGTTTAAAAATCCAAATTGATGGCAAAATTAACCTTGGTGTAACCGCAAAAGACATAATTTTAGCGGTCATTGGTAAATTAGGTACCGCAGGTGGTACAGGTTATGTTGCAGAGTTTTGCGGTGAAGCAATCAGTGCGCTTTCAATGGAAGCGCGCATGACACTATGTAATATGAGCATTGAAATGGGTGCTAAAGCAGGCTTAATTGCACCTGATCAAGCAACTTACGACTACTTAGAAGGGCGTCCGTTTGCACCAAAAGGCGATGATTGGCAGCAAGCAGTTGCGTATTGGCAAACCCTAAAGAGCGATGATGATGCCGTGTTTGATCACACCGTTGTATTGAATGCTGCGGATATTCAGCCACAGGTTACTTGGGGTACAAGTCCAGAGCAAGTGATTGGCATTGACCAATTAATCCCAGATCCAGATGCACAAAGTGACTTGATTAAAGCTGATGCAATTCGTCGTGCGCTGGCTTATATGGACTTAAAGCCGGGCCAAAAGATTTCAGATCTCTCGGTCGACACGGTATTTATTGGCAGTTGCACAAATAGTCGTATTGAAGATTTACGTGCGGCAGCCTCGCTCGTTAAAGGTAAGCAAGTCGCGGTCGGCGTTGAAGCGTTAGTGGTACCAGGCTCAGGCTTAGTTAAAAAACAAGCAGAAGACGAAGGCCTTGCTGATATTTTCAAGCAAGCAGGCTTTGAATGGCGAGAGCCTGGATGTTCAATGTGCTTAGCTATGAATGATGATCGCTTAGGTGCTGGCAAACGCTGTGCGTCGACATCTAACCGTAATTTTGAAGGTCGCCAAGGCCGAGGTGGTCGCACGCACTTAGTAAGCCCAGCAATGGCAGCAGCTGCAGCTATTCATGGTCGATTTGTTGATATTCGAGGAGGTATCTAATGAGTGTTTTTCACAGCGGTTTAATGGCACCACTTGATAAAAATAATGTCGATACAGACCAAATTATTCCGAAGCAGTTCTTAACATCAACAAGTCGTGATGGCTTTGATAAGGCGCTTTTTTACGATTGGCGTTATTTAGATAATGGCGATGCGAACCCTGAGTTCATTTTAAATGAAGCGCGATATCAAGGCGCTAGCGTGTTGTTAACACGCGATAATTTTGGTTGTGGTTCATCGCGTGAGCACGCGCCATGGGCATTAAAGCAGTATGGTTTTACGGTAATCTTAGCTCAGAGCTTTGCCGATATCTTTTTTAATAATTGTGCGAATAATCAAATACTTGCTATCGCATTTCCGAGCGAAACACTTGATCACCTATTTCACGTAACAGAGCAGATTTCCCAAGTAAATGTTGAAATTGATTTGCAAAATCAAGTTATTAAAAGCGAACACTTTGATGATATTAAGTTTGATATTCGTCCCGATATTAAACAGCGCTTGTTATCAGGGTTAGATTTTATTGGTGTAACAGAAACACTAAACGATAAGATTGATGCCTTTGAACAACAACTTACAAGCCAAAGAGCTTGGCAATAACTGCCAGATGAAATTAGAATGAAAAAGGCTGTGTTTACAGCCTTTTTTTATACAGGAAAATAATTATGTTTGGCGAAACGAACTTACAACTACTGATAAAAAATATGCGACCGCTGTTACAGCCGCAAAGCTATGTATTTGTATCTGTATCAAATGTTGAAGCGTTTGATATGGATAAGGTATTTGCGCGCATCAACGAGCCTGAAGGAGTGACGTTAGTTCTCACCAAACAACAAGCCGTGGAATGGCAGTTAGAATATGCTTCAGAATTTTCGTTAATCACACTGCAAATTCACTCAAGCCTTGATGCGGTAGGCTTAACGGCGGCATTTTCAAGTGCGTTAGCAAAGCATGGGATTAGCGCAAATGTGATCGCGGGCTTTTATCACGACCATATTTTAGTTGCCAAGCAAGATGCAAACAAAGCTATCGATGTGCTTGAAACGTTAGCGCAGCAAGCAGGTTAATTATGGATTCGTTATTCCATTGGATTGATTTATTTGGCGTTGCCGTTTTTGCGATTTCTGGTGCACTTGTCGCTTATAAAAAGAAACTAGATGGCTTTGGTGTAGTGGTTTTAGCATCCGCGACTGCAATAGGCGGCGGTACAACGCGCGATGTGATTTTAGATGTGCCGGTTTTTTGGTTAAAAGATCCCACATATTTGATTTCGATTTTTATCGCTAGCGCCATCACCATTGTATGGCTCAATCGTCAACGCGGCTTTCCACAAGTGTTGCTTGAAATAGCTGATGCATTAGGGTTGGCATTTTTTGTAGTTATGGGGGTGCAAAAAGCGTTAAGTTTAGGCATGCCAGACCTAACCGCAATTGTAATGGGCACAATTACCGGCTGTTTTGGTGGCATGATCCGTGACGTACTTGCGCGTACCACACCTATGGTTTTAAAAAGTGAGCTGTATGCAACTACCTGTATTTTTGGTGGTATTTTGTATACTCAAAGTTTGAACTTAGGCGTATCAACAAATATTGCCATGTTGGTGGGAATGCTAGGTACATTAAGCTTACGTATGGGCGCAATAAAGTGGGGCTGGAGCCTACACGTGTTTAAATACAATAAAGAAAAGTAAGCAGCTGAGCGTTAAATATACGCTACACTAAAAGAAAGAAATAAATTAAGGACAATGGAATGTCTTTTGCCTGTGTTTATTCTCGCGCACAAGTCGCGATGGATGCCCCGCTTGTTACCATTGAAATACATATCACCAGTGGCCTACCTAAATTTACCATAGTCGGTTTGCCTGAGGCATCAGTTAAAGAAGCTAAAGATCGTGTGCGCAGCGCAATCATCAACAGCCAATTTAAATTTCCGCAGGAACGCATTACTGTAAATTTAGCGCCTGCCGATTTACCGAAGGAAGGTGGCCGTTTCGATTTAGCCATAGCAGTTGGTATTTTGTTGGCTTCTAATCAATTGGGCCAGCTCGATTTGCGACAACTTGAATTTTTTGGCGAACTGTCTTTAAGTGGGGAAATTCGTCCGGTGTTGGGGCTGCTATCGTCGTTAATCGCAAACGTTAATAGTGGCAAAACGGTTTATATTTCAGCGTTCAACGCCAGTGAAGCGGCGTTGGTAACAAACTGCAATACCAAGCATGCCAGTAGTTTAAATCAGGTTTGCCAAGACTTAACGGGCCAGCAAGCGATTGAATTTACTTTAAATAGCCCACAAGCTGAAGCGTTAACTTCGCGCTACACAATTGATATGGCAGAAGTAAAAGGTCAAGCTCAGGCCAAGCGCGCACTTGAAATAGCTGCAGCGGGAAAACACAATGTAATGTTTCTTGGTCCGCCTGGTACTGGAAAATCCATGTTGGCAGCACGAATGGCGACCATTATGCCGCCACTTACTGAATCTGAAGCGCTTGAAACTGCAACTGTCTATTCAATTATCGGTAAAACTATCAACAACAGTGAGTGGCAGGTAAGGCCGTTTCGTGCACCGCATCATACTTGCTCTGCGGTTGCTTTGGTTGGTGGTTCTTCTAATCCCAAGCCAGGTGAAATCAGCCTTGCCCATAATGGCGTGCTATTTTTAGATGAGCTTACTGAGTTTGAACGCAAAGTATTAGACAGTTTGCGTGAACCATTAGAAACACGAAAAGTCACTATATCGCGCGCAGCAAGGCAGTCAGAGTTCCCAGCTAATTTTCAGCTAATTTGTGCGTTAAACCCCAGCCCTACAGGGTGTCATCGTGATAATCGCGCATCGCCAGAACAAATTCTTAAATACTTAAGTCGTGTCTCAGGGCCATTTCTTGATCGAATCGATTTGCAAGTAGAACTTCCTAAACTAAAAACCCACGAATTACAGTCAACACAGCAAGGCGAAAGCTCTGAGATTATTCGTAATCGGGTTGTTGCCGCGCAACAGCGACAATACCAACGTCAGGGCAAGTTAAATGCATTACTTAGCAATAGCGAACTTGATCAAGTCGTTACTCTCGATAATGAAAGCTTAGCGTTTATGGCACTTGTTACTGATAAGCTCGATTTATCGCCGCGGTCGTATCATCGTGTGCTAAAAGTAGCGCGCACCATTGCTGATTTAGCCGCTGAAAAAACGGTTGCGCTGACACATATTAAAGAGGCGATTAGTTACCGTGCCTTCGAGCGACTATTAAATACGCTCACACGTGTATAAATACTGCAGCTTAGGCGTTTCCTCAGTTGCACCACTATTAACCAGCTGTTAACATGAAGTTTGGTGCAATTGACAGGAGTTGAAATGAAAAAGTTAGCGAGTGTAATAGCCGGTATTTTATTGGTGGGTCAAAGCTTTTCAGCAAGCGCAAATGCTGATCGCGCGATGGATCTCTATCTCAATCAAGACTACGCGCAAGCCTTTAAACTTTTTCAAAAAACAGCTCACCTCGGTCATGGTAAAAGCCAATTTAATTTGGGTGTTCAATACTTACGCGGACAGGGCGTACCGCAAGACCCCGTTTTAGCATACGCATACTTAGCCGTAGCCATTGAAAATGGCTTTCTAACAGCAAGGCAAGCATTAAAAACAGTTGAACGCCGCTTAACCCCAGCGCAAACCAAAGCTGCAAAAGCCAAAGCAGATGAATTAATTGGTTTTTATGGTAAAGCTGGTAGCAAGAATATTCGTTATGCATTGCCATTTGGCCGTGCGTATAACCCGCCACCTAAACGCACTGAAAATCCAGAAGCTAAGTACCCAGGTAGTTTATTTAAAGAGGGTATTCCAGGTATGGCGCGATATCTATTTGATATCGACCGCAATGGTATTGTGCGAGATATGCAGTTGTTACAAAGCTATCCTACTGATGAATTTGCACAGAGTGTACGTGAAAAACTTGAAAATTCACGTTACCAAATCTTAAAAGTGGGCGGTACATTACGAAAGTTTAGCCAAGCGCAGTTTAGCGGCATGTTTAAACGTACAGATATTCCAGAAGAAACGCGTAAAAAGCTAGCGAGCAAACACAAACAATTACTTGCTAAAGCAAAGCGTGGCAACAGCAAAGCACAAGCAGAATTAGCTGATATGTTAGAGTTAATGAGCGACGACAACATGTTGAAGGTGGCTTATTTACCAGACGACACGGTTTCAAGTTCACAAGGTGAGGCGAATTTACTCGCGAGCAATGCCGATAACTTTTCTAATAACACTCAGCTCGAGGAAGATTTTTATAACTTTGCATATTTAGTATGGTTAGATAAGCAAGGTAATACGCTTCGCTTTGAGGCAACTGGTGATTATAAAGCACCGAAAGAACTCGATGAACTGGCAGTTAAAACTATGAATAACTGGCACGTCTTGGTAAGCGGCGATGAACAAGCTGAATATGGTCCATTTTTAGCTGAGTTTTTCTATAACAATGAAACGCGAAATAATACCTACTCAAATTACCTTAATCGCCAAAATGTAAAACTGAAAAAGATTATTGCCAAACCGCGTGAAGAAATGCCGAGCTACTGGCGTTTAAAAGCAGCGCAAGGCGGTGATTTTGCGTCACTTATGTTGTTAGGCTCGGGTTGTAATTTGCGTATTTTAGGTACTGCAGCGGACCTTGGTCATACACCAGCACAAACCTTGGCTGCAAAATGTGTTTTACAAAAAACGAACGCAAACAAAGAGCAGCTTAATCAAGCAAAAGAGTGGCTAACCGCCGCTTCTGAGCAGGGTGATTATATTGCAATGCGTGAACTTGCTGGTGTTTATGCGCGCGACTCACATAATCAAGGTGAGCTAAATTACGCGATTGAATTAACCAAAAAAGTGGTTGATGAGAAAGATGACCCATGGGCATATGAATACATGGCAGCGGCCTATGCAAAATTAGGTCAATTTGAAGAAGCCATTGATATGCAAGAAAAAGCAGTTAAAGAGGCGTGGGATAAAGATTACTTTGTTGATGCAGCGAAAGCGCGATTAGCAGCTTACGAAAATTCAAAACTTGGCACTTGGTAAAAAGCTAACATTAATCAATTAAAAAAGGCCGCAAAAGCGGCCTTTTTTATGTTTATTCGCTAGTTAAGTAAATTGTTATCATTAACCTAGGGCAATCATATAGCCTTTGCCACGTACTGTAACAATACGCTTTTGTTCTTTTTCATCGCCGAGTTTTTTGCGTAGGCGACCAACTAATACATCAACGGTTCTGTCTGATGGGCTCCAGTCAGATTGACCGATTTCTTCCGATAGTTTTTCACGGCTAGTTGGTTTACCAGCATTACCTATTAATGAAATTAGTACTTTATGTTCTGCTTCAGTTAATCGTATTTCATCGCCACTGGCAATGATAAGTGTGCGATGTTCTGGGTGCACTTTGATATCTGAATATTCAATGTATTCGTCATTGGTTTGAAACAAGTTAAGACGCTTAGCAAGCGCTTTTAATCTTAGCTCTAGCTCAAGTAAATCAACTGGCTTACAAATGTAGTCATCTACACCTTGTGCTAACCCTAAAATGCGATCTTCTTGCGAATCGCGGCTTGAAAGTACAACCACACCGATATCGGAAACTAGATTTATCTCTTTAGCGAGCACTAGGCCGTCTACCTGCGGCAGTACAATATCAACAATCGCTAGTTTGATTTCGTGGTTAGAACGAATGATTTCAGCTGCATTTGCGCCGGTTTCGTCTACCACAAAACTAAAATCACTATTGCTAAAATGTGATTGAATGCGCCTTACTAGCAAGGAGTCATCTTCAACTAGAAGTACTTGTATTGTCATAATGCTCGTTAATGTGTTTTTCTGCCCGAAGCAATATTATCACCAATTTTGCACTGAATGAAAAATAGAAATGTTATGTCACAAAATGCATGTGTACAGAAATAATAACGGCCCATTGTGGGCCGTTATTATTTAGTAATACTTAAATCTTATTTTTGTGTATATAAGTCGTTCCACCATTGTGGTTGTTCTTTTAGATGTTTGTCGAAATATGCAAGCATGGTATTCCACCAATGGAAGCGTTTATCGCGCGCAAAAATCTGGTGGTCTGCGCCTTTATATTCAACTAGTTCAACATCTTGACCTAGTAGCTTTAAGGCAGTGTACATAGTGTGGCTCTCGCCTACAGGTACATTGGTATCAGCATCACCATGAATAAGTAATAACGGTGTTTTTACCTTATCAGCGTTAAATACTGGGCTGTGCTCTGAATAAAGCTTAGCGTTATTCCACGGGAAGCTGTTTTTAGAGGCTTCACCCGAATATAAGTAACCCCACCAACCTTGGCCCCAGTAAGAGGTAATATTTGAAATACCCGCATGGGAAATTGATGCGCTAAACATATCTGTTTTGGTTGCCAACAACATAGTCATAAAGCCACCGTAAGAGGCACCTAAATTACCTACTTTAGTTTTATCAACAAAGCTGTATTTATCTAGGAATGCCTGAGTGCCTTTAATAATGTCATTGGCTGTGTATTCACCCCATGCATTTACGTGTTTAGCTGAGAAATCTTGGCCAAAGCCAGTTGCACCTGTAGGTTGTAATACGTAAACCACATAGCCATTTTCTGCCCATAAATTAAATGGGTAGCGGCCGGTAAATGCGCGATTTACAGGTGAAGTACCGCCATAGTAGTAAACTAACGCAGGGTATTGCTTTTGTTTATCAAGGTTACTTGGTAGGTAAACGCGCCCTTTAATTTCAGTACCTTGATCGTTAGTGAAATTAAATTCTTCCAAACTTGGCAATTGGGTATTAGCGTAGAATGCTTTTTTGCTATTAAATAAGGTTTTTGACTTAGTATTAGAGAGTTTAGTTTTTAACTGCACTTGTTGTGGCAATTGTGCGCCAGTTCCAGCGAAAACAAGGGTAGGTGACTTCTCATTAGACACACTAAAGCGTTCAATTACGTCAAGATTCGTTTTTACTTTATTAAAACGCTTTTTACTTTCATCAAATACATATAGCTGGCGTTTGTCTTCTTCACCGACATTTAAAATCACATCGTCATTTTTTAATACGCTAAATTGGCCAATGCTTGGATCAAATGTTTTTGATAACGCGGTGATGTTTTTACCATCGTAGCTTACTGAATACAGTTGCGTGTCGTAATTGTTACTAAGCTGAGAGTCAGCAACCGTTTTACCTGCTTTTTCACGGAATTCAGGGCCAGCGGTAATGTATAAACCATCACTAGAATACTGCGCACTATTAAAAGTGCGGTACTTGCCAATAGTAGTTTGGCTATTGTCTTTTAAGTTGTATTCCAGCAGTTCTGTTAGCATATGTGGCGGTGCAGCATAATCAGAAATAGAACGGCTTAATAACAGCGTACCGCGCTCGTTATCAAAATCTTGTAAGCTAACACTAAATTCAGCTGGGCTAACTTGGCGCATTAAGCCTGAATTTACATCGTATAAGTAAACACTGGTTTTATTGCGTGCATACGACCAGCGATCTTCTAAACCATGATAATACTTAGTAAGCGATGTCGACTTTTCAGGGCGTTTAACCCAAGTAAAAATAAGCGTGTCGTTATCATAAAAATCGACATTGCTGATACCAGATAGATCTTCACTTAATGCGCTGGTGGTTAGCGTTTTAAGGTTTAGTTTATAAAGCACCTTACTGCTTGTGTATACAAGGTGAATATTATCGTCTGACCAAGCAAAATTGCTGGCGTTAGCTGGTAATGAGTAAACAATCTCGTTGTCTTTTTCCGACTTGATAACAGTTTCTCTAATTGCCTTATTTGCATTTTTATCGTTATAGCTGCGCGTTTGCCAAATTAAGTGCTTACCGTTTGGTGAAATGCTTAGGTTACTAACGGTTTTGCTATCAAATAATTGTTTTGCGCTTAGTGTGTTTGGCGCATCAGTAGAAACACTGATTTTGCTCTCTTCAATTTCGCTGGTTAAATCTAAAGCTACCTTGCCCCAATCTTCAACACTTTCAGTAATAATGATTACTTGGTGTTGTCCTGTTGTTAGCGGTAGTTTATAAGCGTCGCCTTTTTTAGAGAGCAACTCGCCATTAAGATAAAAGCTCGCTTCTTTAACACCATCTAACTTAAGTGTTGCAGGTGTGAAGCGCGTTGTTGTTAATGTGAACTTAAGTGCTTGTAAGCCAGGTTCAGTTAGTGCATTTACCTTGCTTAAGTTTTGCCATTTTAGTGTATTACCAAAAAACGAAACTGACTTTTGGTCGGCTGTTAAGCTTTGCTTTAGGTTGGTTAAAATGGCGTTTTTACGGTTTGTTTCAAATGGCTTGAGTGCGTTTTGCGGCGCAATTGGGCCTAAGTAGTTAATCTTACTTGCATCAATTGCTTCAGCATGCGCTACAGGAGAAATAAAATAAGCGCCGAGCATTGCTGCTAAAAATGATTTTTTCATTGTGAGTCCTTATGAAAATGCGTGACGAAATCATAGCGAAAAAAAGTATGAATGTATGCTTGAACTCGTTGAGTTGCAGCCCAATTATGGTGAACAACGAAAACGATTGTTAATCGATTTTGTAACGGGCTTTAATTGTTATGGTTTATCGCTGTTTATAAATTAATACAATTAAAATGCGGTTGTTGTACGCAGCACTGGTTTAATTGGGTAAACTAGTGACTGAAATTATTATTCGCCATGATTCGAGAGGTTACTGTGGCTTTGTTAATTACCTATATGCTGTTAGCTATAGGCATTTCGTTTGTATGTTCAATAATGGAAGCGGTATTACTAAGTATTACCCCAAGCTATGTCGCCAGTTTAAAAAAGCAAAAACCAAAACTTGCTGCGCGCATTAACTCATTAAAAGAAAAAGTAGATCAGCCGTTAGCGGCGATTCTTACTTTAAATACGGTTGCGCACACAGCCGGTGCTGCAGGTGTAGGTGCTCAAGCTGCCGCGGTATTTGGTGATGCGGCAATTGGTATTGCTTCTGCGGTAATGACACTACTGGTGTTAGTGCTGTCTGAAATTATTCCAAAAACGTTAGGTGCAAACTATTGGCGTCAGCTTACGCCAATTGTATCGTCGTCACTTGTAGTAATGGTTCGCTTATTAAAGCCGTTTATTTGGCTTTCAGACATCATTACCAAAATGCTCGGCAGCAAGCAAAGCGAAAGCCACTATATTCGTGCTGAAATTGAAGCGATGGCTGAAATGGGTAGCGAAGCAGGTGCACTTCATCAAGAAGAAAGCGAGCTAATTCGCAGCCTTTTAAAATTCCGCCATTTAAAGTTGGATACCTTGTTAACTCCGCGCACAGTATTGTTTAAAGTACACAAAGACTTAACAGTAGATGAGTATCTTAAACAACACGGTAGCGTAGCATTTTCACGCGTACTCGTGTTTGACCAAGATTCTGACGACATCATTGGTTTTGTGCACAAAAATGACATCATGCTGGCATATCACCGCCTTGGTGAAGATTACAAAATTGCTAAGCTAGTTAAGCCAATTTATACCGTGCCTGAAACCCTGCACGTTCACACTTTGCTACATACGTTATTAGAAAAACGCATTCATATCAGCCTAATCGTAGATGAATACGGTGATGTACAAGGTATTGTGACGTTAGAAGACATGATTGAAAGCCTAATGGGTATGGAAATTGTGGATGAGCGCGACCAAACCTTTAACATGCAGACCATGGCTAAGGAAAAATGGCAACAACGCGTTGATAATCATGAAAACCTGATTAAAAATGATGAACATGGTGTAGAGAGCAAATCTCCTGTAGTTGACAAAAAGTCGCTTAGCGATGAGTGTAACTAAGCTACAACATCATTTTGTGAACCTCGCTAAGCGTTTAAATGCTTGGCGAGGCATTATGGTTTTATTTGCCATTACGTGCGGAGCCTTGTTAGGTGCTTCGCTACTACTAGACAATCCACAAATGAACAACTACCAAGTGAGCTTTATTTTGCTACTTGGCTGGAGTTTGCTCGGTTACTTTTTTATCGCCAGCTTTAGCTTGTATGATGGGCATATTCCCGCCGATGCATCATGGTTCTCACGTGTTAAACATAAATTAGCTAAGATCTTTATTAGAATTCTTACTCTAATTTTCATACTGATGGTCGCTGTTACCCTATATTTAACGCTTCGCTTAATAAGTGTTTTCAGTAATTAAATTTTAAATTGAATGTAATATTTAATTTCTGCGTTTAAATTGGATTTTTTAATCTAATTAGTCCTGCATTTGTGAAATATAAACCACAAAAAACCTGTTAAAACCGTCTAAGATCTCCGCGATTTATAATTCATCATCTGCGAGCGTGTTATGACGAAAGTAAACAACCAGAATCTGCTGCAATTGCGTTTTATTGAGCAAGCATTTATCGAGCAGCTAAAACCTTCTTTTGATAACTTACCGGCAAACCCATATGCCGACGGTGCATTTCGTTTACGCCGTTACTCTGTAATTAAACTTGTTGATGGCAAATTAAGCCTGCAACCAACTAAAGCATTTGTTCAAGATGACTCAATTAACCAATTCCAAGGCAACATTGAACGTACTTACGAAAACCTTGAAGAGTCGCTGTTAGCGACTGACGGTATGCAGCATTTAGTTAACCAATTTATCGAAATGTCAGGTATTGCTAGCGATACTGATATCGAAATTCATCAGTTCCGCATGTTAGCTATTGATGCAGACACGCCACCTGCACCAGAAGGTGTTCATCAAGATGGTTTTGACCATGTTTGTGTTGCTGGCGTGTCACACAGCAATATTGAAGGTGGTGAGCTACTAGTTTACGAATCACGCGATGCAGAGCCATGTTTCAAAATGGAAATTAAAGATGGCATGTTTGCCATGGTGAATGACCGTCAGGTATGGCACAACGCGACACCAATGAACAAAATCGACAACGATAAAGTAGGTTACCTAGACTGCTTTGTATTAACAGCGTAGGAACGGATAATGCAATTAACTAAAATCCGTAAGCAGTTTCCAGCGTTAATGCAGGAAGTAGCTGGTAAATCACCGGTATTTTTAGATGGCCCTGGTGGCTCACAAGTACCGCAAAGTGTTTTAACTGCCATGTCAGCTTATTTAGGTCGTTATAATTCAAACTTAGGTGGCGCATTTTTCTCAAGCCACCAAACGGTTGACCTAGTAAATAAAGCACGCGAAAGTGCAGCAACATTGTTAAATGCACCAAGCAAAGAGCAAATTGTGTTTGGCCCGAATATGACCAGCCTTACCTTTAGCTTTAGCCGTGCAATTAGCCGTGATTGGCAAGCGGGCGACGAAATTATCGTAACTAATGCAGATCACTTCTCAAATGTATCTAGCTGGCAGCAAGCGGCAGACGATAAAGGCGTAAAAGTTCACGCATTAGAAGTGGATACTAGAGACTGTAGCCTTGATTTAGTGCAGTTAAAATCATTACTCAATGAAAAGACTAAGCTTGTTGCTGTAACTTACGCGTCAAACACCACAGGTACTATCAACGATATTAAAGCGATTGTTGATATGGCACACCAAGTAGGTGCGCTAGTGTATGTTGATGCTGTGCATTATGCACCGCACATGCTGGTGGATGTACAAGCACTTGATTGTGACTTTTTAGCGTGCTCTGCGTATAAATTCTTTGGCCCGCATTTAGGTATGGTTTACGGTAAACGTGAACACTTAGAAGGTTTTACGCCATATAAAGTGGAGCCAGCAACTGATCTAATTCCAGGTCGTTGGGAAACGGGCACGCAAAGCTTTGAAGCTATGGCAGGTTTTATTCAAGCTGTTGAATACATAGCAAGTTTAAGCGAGCTCGATGAAAGCGAGCCACTGCGCACGCGTTTAGAGGTGGCTTTTGCCAATGCTAAACAACATGAAGATGCGCTTTCTAAGTACTTCCTTGAGCGTATCGCAAAGTATAAATCAGTAACCTTATACGGTATTTCTGATCTGTCGCGTTTAGCCGAGCGTACACCTACGTTCGCGATTACTATTGCGGGTGTAACGCCACGCCAAGTGTCTGAGCACTTAGGTAAAGAGCATATTTGTGTGTGGGACGGTAACTTCTACGCCAAAGGCTTATGCCAACAACTTAACGTGTTAGACAACGGCGGTGTTATTCGCATTGGTTGCATGCACTACAACACAATCGAAGAGCTAGAGCGCTTTTTTGATGTATTAGAGCCGCTACTTGCATAACCTCGTAACAATATATAAAAGTGAAAAAGGGTAACTCAGTTACCCTTTTTTATTGGATAATGTCAGCAGCAAAGTAAATAATCCGAATTCGGATTAAATAGATTAGAGCCAACTTGAAGTTAACCAGCTTTAAATACAAAACCCGCAAAGGGCCAGATTATCGTCATGGCGAACAAGTGTCGTTTTTAGATATAAAACACACTTTTGGCATGGGGAATATTCGTGTGGGTAGCTGGGTAACGCGCGAAGAAAGAGACCTTGCCGCTAATTTAGTATTCGATGCGCTGGCTGATTTAGCTTACATATTGGCATTGCCGCCGCAAGCAATGGGGCTGCGTGGCAACTTAAACCTTGCCTTTGGTAGTGGCGGGCGAAAGGGCGTGCAAGCACATTATGCGCCTCATTATCGCGAACTGGCATTGGCTAAAAACGCGGGAGCAGGGGCACTTGCCCATGAGTTTTGGCATGCCTTTGATCATTACATCGCCGATAAAGCTTTTGATATTAATGATGCGGAAATTTTGCCAAACCGCATTTTATTCGCCAGTGACTGCTGGCTGAAAAACAAAACACAAGTTGCTCACCCGTTAAATGATCGCCTAATAAATATTTTTAGCGCCATGCTGTTAAGCGACGATGGCCAAGATAAAAACGACTTTGTCGCCCGCAGTGTAAAAGCTGATTTAGCCTTATCAAGAAACTACTTTTCTTTACCCACCGAAATGATGGCGCGGGCTTTTGAAGCAGCAGTAGAGACTTGCCCTGATATTGAAAACAGCTATTTAGTTGCGGGCACAACCAACCCTGATGTTATGCCGGTATTTCCAGACTTAACCCATCGGCAAAGAATTTATGAGGCGTTGTTAGCGTATTTTAAACCGCTTGGAATGGCATTGAGTAAGTAGATTATTAGTCTTTGTTGAGTTTACTCGAACCTTGCTCGTCAACCGAGGCTATGTTTGTCGCGCTGGCGACGGCAGCCTTTGTGTTGGTTTAGCTTTGCCTCCCTGCATTTATCTTGCGCCATCCATGGCGCACTCGTTCATTTTTGTTACACGACAAAAACGAACCAAAAAACGTGCCCCCGAAATCAAACTGATTCCTTAAAGAATAAATTGAAATGAACGCAAACAGTATGCAATCGCCATCCATGGCTCAAGCATACTTTTGCCAGCATCCATACTGGCAATTGCTCTTCAATTTAATCTTTTCGGGTTTGATTTAAGGGGAGAAGGGTGTATAGCTAAACAATACATTTAAATAAAAGAAGTCTTTGCGCTATTTCAACGTCACTGACTCTATTGATCCCGACCACCCAACCTAACCCTTTGTGCCGTAAGTACTAAAGCTGATTCAAACTAAAACTGCCAAGCGTTGTGAATCCGTCTTAAACGCTTTGTTAAGCTACTGGGTACGGATAACTTAAATCCATACTCTTTTGGCCCACGGTTAGTATTTGTTCAGCTAAAGGATAGCCGTCAATAGCATCAATACTATTTAATGGCCCAAACCCTGAATTCGAGACATAACTAAGTAAATGATGGTTTAGGCTGTTAGCAACAATGTCTGATAGTATTGATACATTGGAGCCTATTATTTCAATTTCTCCACGACTCTCTGTCAGCAACTTGAACCTTGGGTCTTCAGTTTGAACATTCACCGACACACCGAAGTTGTGAACTTCTCCTGTTTGATAATCATAGTGTCGCCCCTGTAAGGGACGTAAAGAATTAAGTGAATGGTAGCGAGCAATTGACGCTGAATACTCTTCGTAAACCTTACTGTCGATTCTGTCTGTTTTCACCAACCCTAAAACTGGTTTGTTGAAAGCATACAATGAACACCCCATTGCTTTACTGTAAAAGTTGTAGAACGCTTCAGCTTGAGCATTTTTCTTAAACACACTTATGTTTTTCGACAACCCTATGCCTTTAGCTTTCATCTCAACAACCGCATTGGCATTTATTTGTTTCTGTTTTATGTACTCAAGGTGAAGAGGTTGAAAATAATTGGCTCCGTACGCTAACGGGATATTTTCGGATTTAAGAAAATGGAAAACTTCGTTTCGTAAAGGCTCTTGATTACTTTCCAAGTCAGTTATGTGAAACTTCCCGTTCGCTTTAGATGCCCCAAAGCAATTAGCTAAATAGTCACAAAACTCAATAATTTTTAATTTGTTATGAGTTTCAACAACAAGCCCTGCGACAAGGGTAAACTCACCGTTATAATTCTCCGGTTGATCAACATAACCAAGTCGACCAGCTTCATCACAATAAAACTCTACGTTAATCATTGATGTTCCTGTAAGTAGCTTAACAATTTTATAGGACGACCATACAAGAACGCGTACCTTGTAAGGTTGTGGTCTGAATAAATCTAATTTGTCGTTGAAACGTAAAAAATCATATTAAATCAGATGGTAAGAATAATAAATAGATTGATTTTGAACTGTATTCTACAGCTATCTGAAAACAGGTAACTTTAGAGTAGCGTTTAACTCTATTCCCCCCTTTAATCAAACCTGAAAAAGGGATTTAAATGAATAATGCGAGACAGGGAGCGAAGCGGTCAAGCAAGCCATGTACAACAGGGATGTTGCTTCATGGCGTTTATGTTCACATTTAAATGTCTTTTGAAGATTAGTTTGATTTTGGGGCGGCTTTTTCTTGGTTCGTTCTTTTTGGCCGTTTAAAAAGAATGAACGAGTGCGTCATGGATGACGCAAGATAAATGCAGGGAGGCAAGTGTGGGTTTTTAAATGCCGCTCTAAAGTAATGTCACCAGAGCGGCAAGGTGGCTATCTAAAAGCGAACTCCAACCCTTTATCCAAACGATATCGGTTTTCTACCAGTCTTCTTATCTTTGGCTTTTGCGCTTTTAGCGGCTGGTTTTTTATCTGTTTTTTTCGTTTTTGATGGTGGCTGATTGTTCGCAGGTGTTGCTACTTTTGGTTCTTCAATCACCTCTGGTACTGGCTGATATTCAACTGCGTCATCATCTTGAACGTCGTTTTCAAATGACTCGCTTTCTTGGTAGTCACTCTCAGCGCTTTCGCCTGAAAATTCGGCAACTTGGAACAGTTGGCCGTCGAATTCCACCGTGTCACCTGCGTATACTTTTTTGCGCTTTTGGAGGCAAATTTCACCATTAAGAGCAACATAACCGTCGGCAATTAGCATTTTTGCTTGGCCGCCAGACTCAACAAGGTCGAGTAGCTTTAATAAGTTACATAATTCAATCGGTTGCTCTTCAAGTTCAACAACAAAAGCTTGTGACATGGATAAATCTCTTAACTGGTTTCGCTGGCTATTGTATCAAACTTATAGGTGCGGTCGAGTTCGCTGATGCCTAAACCTGACTTTTTACGCACTTTAATTTGCACTGGTATGCGCTCTTTCATCGCATCGATATGGCTTATTACGCCAATGGTTTTGCCGCTGGCATTTAGGTTATCGAGCGCATCAAGGGCGATATCGAGGGTTTCTTTATCAAGTGTGCCAAAACCTTCATCTAGAAACAGTGAGTCAATACTCACTTTATGACTAACCAAATCTGAAAGCGCGAGCGCCAAAGCTAGGCTCACTAAAAAGCTTTCACCGCCAGATAGGGTGTTGGTATCGCGCACTTGCTCGCCTTGCCAAAGGTCGATAATTTGCATTTCTAACGACTGATCTTCTTTGCGTTTTAATAGGTAGCGGCCAGTGAGCTTTTCAAGTTGTCGATTGGCAAGGTAAATCAAATTATCAAGCGTTAGCCCTTGGGCAAATTTTCTAAACTTATCGCCTTTTTGCGAGCCAATTAAACCGTGTAAATAATGCCAATCTTGATATTCGCGGTTTAGTAAATCGAGCTCGTGTTTTAAATCTTTAAGTTTGTCTTGTCGCGCTGTATTTTCATTAATTTGGTTGCTCAGTAACCCCAGTTGTTGGTTGGTTTGACCAAGTGTTTCATTTAGTTCGTCAAAGGCACTTTGTAGTTGCTGGCTATTTAGGTTTAGCGTATTAAATTCGTGTGCTTGTTGAGTTTTTAACTCATTTTCAACAGTATTTATTTGCTCGCTATTAAGTGTAAGTGCAGCATCTAATTGGCGTTTAAGCTCGGCTAGTTTATCAAACTCATCAACTGGTAAGCGTGCTTGTTGCGCCGCCTCAATGGTCGCATAAGGGGTTTGCTCCAGTAATTTAGTGAGCTTGGTTTTCAGTTCACTTAATTGCACATTGGTATCATTAAGTTGATCTTGTTTTTCGCTTAGCTGACCGTTGAGCTTGGTGAGCGCAGAATTAATTTGTTGGGCGTGTGTTTCAGCGGCTTTTACTTCAGTGTGAAGCGCCTCTAAGTGTGCTTGTGATTGTTGCTTTTCAGTTATGGTCGATTTATCGCCAAACAGCTCGTGGCGTGTGTGTGCTTGCTCGGCAATTTTCTGCTGTGTGGTTTCGTGCTGATTTTTTAATTCACTTTGTTGCTTTGCAATATCCATTTGCTGCTGTGTTAAATGGTTGCGTGCCTGCTGTGCTAGAGCGAGCTGCTGTTGTAGATGTTGGTATTTTTTATGCTGTGTTTTAAGTGTATTTAATTGCTGTTTCTGTTCGTTAAACCAGTTGGCTAAATCGTCTTCTTGGCAGGAATATCCACACTTATTGATTGTGTATACAAGCTCTGTAAGCGCTGAGGTGTAAGCTTTTTGCTGCTCATCAAAGGTTGTTAATAGCTTTTGCTCTTTGGCGGTTAGGTTTTGTAATTGCTCAGTAGTGCTATTAAGTTTTTCACTCAGTAATTGTATTTGATGGCTTATCTCGCGTTCTGCTTGTTGCGCCTCGGTTAACTGAGTATTTATTGCTTTAACTTGTTCATGGTTTTGTAACGCAGTTGCAAGGTGTTGCTCTGTTTTCTCAATAAACGTCAGCAAAGCGGTTTCATCGCTAATCGCAATCTGTTCAATCGACCAAGTTGTGGCGATTGAATCTAGTTGCTGGGTTTTATTCGTGATTGCGGTATTTAATGCATCAATTTGTTGGGCATTACTGCTAAGTGCTGCGGAAAGCTCAATCACGTTTTGTTGTAAGTCACTTATCTCTTGTTTAAGCGTTGCGATCTGTGTGTTTTCATCACCTGACGAGTTACCAGCCTCAAAATGACTTAAGTCATGCTGAGCACTACCGCAAAGCGGGCAGGGGGTATCTTCTTCTAAATCTTGTCGCAGTTGTGCTAATTGGGCTTCGGCATTTTGTAAGCGCAGTGAGGTATCTAAACTTTGTTGTTGAGCTTTCAGCAGCGCATTTTGTGAAGCAAGCTGCTCTTCTAGCTCAGGCTGGGCACTCTGTAATGTTTTAATTTGCGTTTTATCCGCAAAGATTTCGTTTGTTATTTGTTGCCACTGAATTTGCTGTTGTTTTGCAGTTTTGGCTTTATCTAACGTCTGTTTAAGTGAGTTTATTATGTTTTCACACACATCAATATCACTGTTGTCACCAAATTCACTTAACTGTGTTTGTAACTGAGTAACTTGAAGCTGACGCTGTTCACGTTTTGTTTGCTCTTTTGCGATGCCTGTTTGTTGCTCGCCAATTGCTTGGTTTAGAGCGGTTTTGCTTTCGGCTAACTCGGTTAGTTGGTTTTGTTGCTGCTGCAAAGACTGTGCGTTTAGTTGCAGCTTAGCGTGCTCATCAAGCCACTCTGAAAGCTGGTGTTCAAATTGCTCTATATTTATGGTTTGATCAAAACTTGCGGCAAGTTGCTGCTTTTCAGTTTCAAGGCACTGAATGTTACTTTCACTTTGTTGCAGCGCTTCAGTTAGTTCTTTTTTTTGTATATACAAGCTTTCTAGCTGCTGATTTAACTCGCTTAATTTGCTTTTGCTATGCGCAAGTTGGTTATCGAGTGGGGTTACCTTATTATCAATAAGCTCAAATAACTCTTTTTGCGCTTGCTTGGTAGTATCGAGTTTAGTGGCTAGGGAATAATTTAACTCAACTACCTTTGCTTGCTCGTTTGCGCGCAAGTTTGCTTGTTGTTGATAACTTTCAATACTGGCAATTTGGCTTTGCTTGGCAGTGTTTAACGATGCGAGTTTATCTAAATCAACCGCGAGTTTTTGTGCGGGCAAGGCAGTTTCAAGGCGCGTTAGCTCTGGCTGTTTTTCAGCAAGTTCATTTTCAAGTTGCGCTTTTTGCTGTTGCAGTTTTTCTAAACGCTGTTGGTTTTGTATAAGCTGGTTATGCCAATCGCGTTTTGCTTGCAGGCTGGTAAGCTCGCTTTTTAAATTAGCTTGCTGTGTTTGTAGCTCACTAAATTGCTGGTTTATTTCATTTATACGCTCTTCTGGTAACAGTTCGAGCGATTCTGTTTTAGCACTTATTACATTAAGTGCATCGCGTGCTTCACCAAAGCGTTGGTGTACTAATTGCGAAATTTGGCCATAAATTTCGGTGCCTGTGAGTTCTTCTAATAATTCGGCGCGGTCGGCTTCTTTGGCTTGTAAAAATGCGGCGAACTGCCCCTGTGACAACATCATGGATTTTGTGAAGCGGGCAAAGTTAAGGCCAGTGAGTGACTCGATTAGCTGATCTTTCTTTTTAATTTGTGCGGCAATAGGTTTATTGCTCGCCACTTCAACTAGCTCTACTTCCGCTGGTTGTAAGTTGCCGTCTGGCTTATTTCGGGCGCGGCGCATTGACCAAAAAGCACGATACACACCTTGGTTTACGGCAAATTCAACCTCAGCTAAACAGTAACTGGTGCCTCGGGTCATTATTTCATTATTACTTGCGCTGATTGCACCAAGCCTTGGCGTGCTGTTGTAAAGTGCTAAGCAAATGGCATCTAAAATAGTGGTTTTACCGGCGCCAGTTGGCCCGGTGATAGCAAAAATGCCGCTTTCGGCAAATGGCGCTTTGTTAAAATCGATTTTCCACTCACCTTTTAGTGAGTTTAAATTGGCAAAACGCAGTGACAATATTTTCATGACTGCGCTCCTTTTGCCGTATTCAGCAGTGAAATAAAGTGCTGGGTTAGGCGCTCTTTACGGGCTAGATCGTCCTCTGTTGTAAACTCTTCAAGTGAAATACGTTTCTCAAAAACCTCTAAAGGGGTTATTTCAGACAGGTTTTCTTGCTTTTGTTGGCTAAGTTTAGCTACATGTTTGCGCGCACGTTTTAGTTGTAATACTTCCACGGGCAGGTCTTTGGTGAGATCTAACACGGTATTTTGCAGGTCGCTAATATAGTCGTCGGTGGTAACTTCAATGCTCAGCCAGGTTGTTTCAGTTTGCTCTGCAAATACGGTTAATGCGTTTTTAATTTCGGCGAGGTTGCCTTTTATGGCTTGCATTGCTTGAAAGCGCGGGATTTCAAGTTTGTTTATTTGCGACACATTTTGCCCTTCAAATTCAACCAAGTTGACCGATTTTGCGTGTTTTAATTCATCAAAACTAAGGGCGATTGGCGAGCCGCTATAAAACACATTACCTTCTTTACCGACCTTTTGAGCGCCGTGAATATGACCAAGGGCGATGTAATCAGCGTTTGGCAGTTGATGTGCGTTTATACCTGACAGATGGCCGATATAAATATCGCGCACTGACTCTGAGCTAGATGCGCCTACCGCAGTTAAATGGCCCGTCATAATTATCGGTATATCTTGATCTGCTTTTAATGTTTGCGCGGCCTTAAAGGTATTTTCAAAGTGTTCGTAAATGCCTTTGGCAAGGTTGTCTTGTTTTTCTTTTATGCTTTCGTCGGCGTGGCTGGTGATAATGTCTTTACTGCGTAAAAATGGAATGGCACAGACATAACCTAAGGTTTTTTCCGCTTTAGTGATAGCGACGATTTGCTCTGCTACATTTTCACTGGCTTGCGATACCACATGGCAGTTAAGCGCTTTTACTAAGCTTTTAATCTCGTTAAGGGTAGCTACCGAATCGTGATTGCCTGCGGTTACAATCAGCTGGCAATCTGCCGCTTGCATCGCCAAAATAAGTTCACTGTAGAGGCTGCGCGCATAACTTGGTGGCGTGCCAGTATCAAAAATATCTCCTGCGATAATCACCGCATCTACTTGCTGCGCTTTAACTTGCTCAGCTAGCCATTTGATTAATAAATGGTGCTCTTTTTGCCGAGACTGATTAAAAAAGCTCTGGCCAAGATGCCAGTCAGATGTGTGAATAATGCGCATAAGAGTTCTTGATAGCAAAAAAACTCACTTTATCACTTTTTAATAAAACCCATAAAGGGCAACAAGCTGCATAAAGCATAATTTTTTAACTGCTGCTTTTAGCACATAACATGTTGTTACAGTGCGTTAATTTATCCGTTAGATCTTCGCTTAATGGATGGTTATAATGCGTTTTTTATTTTGCTAACCAGTAAGAGAAATTCAGTATGTTCACGGCCATGCAAAGCCAATTTCAACGAATCGACGACAGTAAAGCGTTTCAAGCCTTTGTTATTTTTGTCATTGTGGTATCAGCACTGAGTGTTGGTGCGCATACTTATGCCTTGCCTGTGTGGATGGAAAATCTCTTATTGCTGTTAGATAAAGGCATCACGGTATTTTTCGCGGTAGAAATTGCAATTCGTTTTATTGCTTCAAAAGGACCAAAAGCGTTTTTCTCTAAGGGCTGGAATATTTTCGACACCATTATTGTAATTGGTAGCTTGTTACCGGTTGCGGGTTCAACGGTGTTCATTGCACGTTTATTGCGTATTTTCCGTGTGCTGCGTTTGGTTTCTATGGTACCTGAGCTTCGAATGCTGGTGAATGCGCTGATTAAAGCCATTCCGCGCATGGGCTACATCGCACTACTAATGTTTGTAATTTTCTACATTTATGCCGCTGTTGGTAGCATGATGTTCAGTGAAATTAACCCAACCCTTTGGCGCGATGTGTCGATTTCAATGCTGACGCTGTTCCGTGTGGCAACCTTTGAAGATTGGACAGATGTAATGTACGAAACCATGGCGGTGCACCCGCTAAGTTGGATTTACTATTTGTCGTTTATCTTTTTAACTGCGTTTATTTTCTTAAATATGATGGTGGGTGTGGTGCTTGAAGTGATGACCCAAGAGCATGATAACTTTGTTAAAGAAAATACTGACGAATTAGATGAGCCTGCAACCAAAGGTGAAGTGCTTGAGTTAAAAGCGCAAATTCTAGAGCTTAATAAATTACTCAGCGAACGGCTAAAGTAACCGCCACTGCTCACTTGCGCATCTCGCTAACCTCGTTAACACTTATGTATAGTGAGTAGGTGTGGCGGATGTGCAATGTGGAACAACTTTAGTCGTATTCTTAATATACTCTATGTTGTTTGTGCGCTTTGGGCG
Organism: Pseudoalteromonas sp. XMcav1-K; assembly: GCF_044005875.1. Taxonomy (NCBI): domain Bacteria; kingdom Pseudomonadati; phylum Pseudomonadota; class Gammaproteobacteria; order Alteromonadales; family Pseudoalteromonadaceae; genus Pseudoalteromonas; species Pseudoalteromonas sp. XMcav1-K. The sequence continues at coordinate 70,949 of NZ_JBIPJE010000038.1, forward strand.
TGTTTTGTTGCTTATTGGTTCTTAGAAAGTCTTACCGCTGTTATTGTGTGCGGAGCAATTGCCGCCATATTACTTCTGTTATTTATCCACCGCGCGTCATCCGGCGCACTATTAAAACTGCCTCCGCAAATTTCATTTAAACGCCAAGCTTCCCCTGTTTATGCATTAAACAGCAATGCGTTTGATGTGTTTGTATTGGTCAGTGGTGCATCTATTAATAATTTGCAAGAGTTAGGTGAGCGCTTAAAAAACGTATTCGCCAGTGACTTTGTATCTTGCAAGCAACTTAAAGGCGAGCGTATAAGCATTACTATTAAATGTCCAAATGTGTGCGATGAAAGCCGATTTAATACACTTTTTAGTGAAGTTATGGCGCAGTATAGCGACATTGCATTTGGTGCTTGTTTGTATCGCGAGCCGTGTCAGCAGTTGAATGTATATCAACTTGCAGAGCTTGCATTAGCTATTGCGAAAACAAAACAGCATGACCCTTGCCACACCCTAAAGCTAAATCAAACTAATCTTGCGCTATTACAATATTCGCTGCCAGATATGCTGAGGGACCTGTTAAATAAGCAGTTTTTACTGGTTTTTGAGCCGGTGTTTAGCGTGCATGGTGAGGCTTTGTTATTTCATCAAGTGGGTATTACGATTCGCCATCAGAAAATTGGATTGTGTGACGCCAAACAGTGTTTGTTGGGCTGTATTGAGCCAGATAAGTTAATTGCGCTCGATTCTCATTTAATGCGCCAGCTAATTAAAACACTTGCACAAGACCCAGGTAGCGAACCTGTCTCTTTGTGTTTAGATCTTTCTACTTGGCAAAGTGCGAATGCAATAAATGAGCTAGTGAAATTGGTAGACCAAGCGGGGTATACCCAAGTGATCCGTTTTGCATTACCTGAAAGCGTATTCGTTAACGAATTTGATAAAGTCTCAGCGCAACTTAAATTTGTTAAAAAGCATAATATTGCTATTTTGCTTGAGCATTGTCATGGTGCATTATTAGCGGAGCAAAAAGGCGTTACCTATTTAACAGGAATAAGTTTAGATAGCGATTGCTTTCAGCTGCCTCATGAGCAACAAGAAAGCTTACTGACCGCCGTTGCTCATTTTGCCAATCAATACCAGTTGCAGTTATACGCAAATGGCGTAGCAAATAAATACCAACTTAACTTGCTTGCAGAACATCATTTTTCCGGCGCTAGTGGGCGTTACTTTCAGCAAGGCGAAAGTAATATTGCACTGGGATTAAATTAGCTTTCGGTATTTCAGTCCTGTCAATCCTTGTAGGCCGCCTGTGTGAATCGCCATGATGCGAGTGTTTGGTTTTATAATCCCTTGCTTTATTTGGCTGAAAATTGTGAATAGTAATTTACCGGTGTAAATGGGCTCAAGTGGCAACTGCGCGCGCATACTTTGGCAAAACTGCCACAATTCATCGGTAAATTTACCGTAGCCGCCATAGTGATATTCGGTGAATAAATGCCAATTATTTTGTTGTTTAGCTTTAAGGCTAAGCTTTTGGATTTCATCGTTTAAATAATTTGCCTGTTTTAACACCGCAACACCATAAATTTGAGTGCTATTGGGCAGGCCTTCAATCAACCCTGCTAAGGTGCCGCCGCTACCCACAGCACACCAAACTTGCTCTGTGTGTGGCAAGCTTTGTGCGAGTTCTATAACGCCTTGCATTGCGAGTTGGTTGCTACCACCTTCTGGAATGATTAGGCTGTGTGGACGTTGTGTTTGTAATTCAGATAAATAATCTTGCTCGTAACGCTTTCGGTAAGTAATGCGATTAACTGGTGTTAGTTTTACGCCGCAAGCGCTGGCGAACTTTAAACAGGGATTGTTAGCATCAAGTTCTGGCCCACGTACAATTACTTCTGTGTTAAACCCAAATAAGCGCGACGCGCCCGCTAACGCATATAAATGATTTGAGAAAGCGCCTGAAAAACTCAGCAAGTTGTTTATTTTGTTTTTATGCGCATAGTGCAGGTTATATTTAAGTTTGCGCCATTTATTACCGCTTATTAACGGATGCGTCAGGTCATCGCGTTTTACAAATAGGGTGATGTTATTTTCAGCTAACATGGGGTGCGCAATTTTTTGCACCGGTGTTTGATCAACATTTAGTTGGAAATCAATGCTCAAAGTACGAAACTCCTTGCTTAGGTTGGTTTGCTTGCTACACTAAGAGCAATAGCGCGTTTGATAGATAACATATTAAATAATAACAAATATGAAGAATTTATTGGCTCGAATCCCGTGGTTTAACAAGAATAATGGTGGCTCACTATTAGCTGGCATCTATATTGCGAGCGATAAAATTGTGTCTGTTATTCTTTATTGCGTTTCGGATGGTTTCGAAATTAAGCATACCGTGGTTGAAGCGTTTCAAAGTGAAACGGAAAAACTACCAGCATTTAATCGGGTGTTATCGAAACTTCCCGCGGGTGCACAAGCGTGTTTAGTCATGCCCGAAAGTGCATATCAATGGGTGCAAATTGATAAGCCTAATTTACCAGAGCAAGATATCGTGACATCGTTACCTTGGACGATTAAAGAATTAGTAAGCATAGAACCTTCCGATATTATCGCTGATTATTACGATGCATCGTTAAAACAAGGTGGGCAAAATAAGATTAATGTGGTGGTAACAAGTCGCACCTTGTTAATGCCAATGCTTAAATTAATTACCGATAGCGATATAGACCTACACACTATTACTACCCAAGAGATGATGTTTTGCGATTTAGTGACGCAAGACAACGCTGCGCATATGTTGGTTTCACAGCAATTTGGCAACGAGCCAAGCATTCATATTATTCGTGATGGCGAGCTTTTGTTATCGCGTAAGCTACGTGGCTTAATCCCGCTGGCTGAGCAACCGTTAAATCAATTAAAACTTGGGTTACTTGATTCACTAGGATTGGAATTACAGCGTTCACTGGATTATTTTGAAAGCCAGCTAAAACAACCTCCAATTAAAAGTTTGCAGTTGGCCATTCCAAATTTTGAAATTAACGGCATAGCGCAAGAATTGAGTCAGTTTTTTCCAGCAAAAGTACTTGCGTTTGAACCACGCTTAGCGCTTTGTTTACAGCAAAACACTGAAGTGCAGCTAGCGATTGCGGCAGCATTATCACAGGACTTGCGAGGTGATAATGAAGACTCGCATTAACTTATATTTAGATGAGCTAAAACCGAAGCGTGAATTTTTTTCGCTTAATAATATTGTGATGTGTTGGGGCGCTCTCATTATTGTGCTGGTGCTTGTTAGTGTATTATTTGCGCGTTTTGAACATACATCGAAACAACAGCTGTTATCGCTACAAAGCAAGTTAGACCGCACAAAAGCTGAGCTAACCCAAGTGCAACGAGAATTAGAACGAAAACAAGATAAATCGCCAGTATTGCGCCGTATTGATAAGAAAAAGCACGACATGCTTGAAATGCAAAAGTTATTACAATTTATGCAAGCGAAATCAACGCAAGCTGAATTTGACTATGCACAAGTGATGGTTGATTTAGCCAGTAATACGCACAACGAAATATGGCTTAAATCGTTCCATTTTGTTGGTAACGATATTCAATTAGTTGGCGAAGCGACGCATGGCTCGGCTATTCCTGAATGGCTAAATGGTCTGAAGCGGTCAGAATATTTTGAGGCAAAAACTTTCTCTTTGCTTGAATTTGATAAGCAGGAAACCGGTGTTGAGTTTCAAATTGCTACCCAATATAGCGGCCAAGGAGTGCAATAATGAAGGATACTTGGCAGCAGTGGTCAGAAAAACTCAGCACGCTAGAGCAACGTGAAAAGTTACTGGTATTTTCAGTTGGCTTGTTTTTGATTGGCTACTTAACCATTTGGTTTGTAATTTCGCCGCTGCAAACTGCATATTCAAACAATCAGCAGCGAATTACTAATTTAACTAATCAACAGCAAAACAGCGAGCGACAATTAGTGGTGCTGAAAGATGCGCTGAGCAAAAGTTATGTGCAAGAGTTATTGCAACAAGAGCAATCTCTTGAAAGTGAATTGCAGCAAATTAATCAGCAACTGGCTGATTTTAGCCTTACCTACATCTCGCCTGAAGATATGGCATTAGTATTGCAAAAAATTCTGCGTAAGCATAAAAATATTCAACTTTCGCGTTTTAAAATAAACCCAGTTGAAGCTATTTATGTCACTTCAAGCACTTCTGCTACGGCACAAGACCCTCAGGGGGAAGAATTTCTAGCGCCGAGGGAAGTCGCGTTTTATCAACACACTATGCTGATAGAGCTAGAGGGTGAATATTTCGCGCTATTAAGTTATTTAAAACAAATTAAGAAGATTGAAGAAAAGTTATTTATTCAAGAATTTGATTACCAAGTGGATGAGTATCCAACAGGTAAATTGACATTAACCATTGCTACTGTAAGTGCGAATGATAAATTTATTGCGTTATAACCTTATTTTAATCTGTATGTGTTGTGGCTTTTCGCTGTCGGCAAAAAGCCTGCAAGATCCAACACGACCAAAAACACTCGAAGCGAGCAGTGTGGTTGCTAACAGTACACAAGCAGATAACGCCCTGGTGCTGCAATCGGTGTTTGTAAAAGATTCAGGCAACCTTGCAGTTATTGCTGGGAAAATGGTAAGAATTGGCGACCAAGTTCAAGGACATAAAGTTATAAGAATAACGCCGGACTCGGTGACACTAGAGCAAGGTCAAACTAACAAGGTATTGAGACTTTATCAGCATGAAATTAAAAAATAACATTCTAAAAAGTTGGCTGGCAGTTTCAGCGTTATTGGTGTCTGGTTGTGAGCTTACGTCAGAGCCAACATTAAAGCCGCATATTCAACAAGAACTCAATGCGAAACCGCAAAGTATTGCAAATGAGCAAAGCTCGACCGAGCAAGCTCCAGAAGGTTTTGAAGATGAATTACTGGCCTCCGTAGGAACCAGCGTTTCATTACCGAAAGAGTTTGAAATGACACGTTTTGATGTAAATGCCAATAAAGTGTCTATTAATGAATTCTTCGCGGGATTGGTTGCTGATACGCCGTATAGTGTTGCTTTACACCCTGAGGTGGAAGGTGAAATTTCACTTACTTTAAAAGATGTCACTATGGATGAAGTGACAAAAATTGTATCGCGTTTATACGGCATTGATGTATTTCGCGAAGGCAAAGTAGTGCAAGTATTACCCGCGAAAATGCGTACCGAATCGATTCCAGTAAACTATTTAATGATGAAGCGCAGTGGTTTATCTACGGTAAGCGTTGTTGCTGGTGGCGTGAGCCAGTTTGATCAAGGCGGCTCGGGCGGTAATGGTAATTCAGGCAACAATAATTCGAGCAATAACCAAAATATGGGTGGCAATAACACCTTTGGTGGCGGCTCTAATATGCAAATTAATGGTGCTAGCATTCAAACCAGCAGTGAAACTGATTTTTGGAAAGATTTGAAGTTGGCGATGGAGTCCTTAATCGGTAAAGGAAGTGGCCGTTTTATTATTGTTAGCCCACAAGCAAGCTTAGTGACTGTTAACGCGTTACCAAGTGAAATTGCAGCGCTAAAAGAATTTTTAAAAGCCAGTGAAGACAGCTTACAGCGCCAAGTTGTGCTTGAAGCTAAAATTATTGAAGTAACCTTAAACGATGAATATCAGCAAGGGGTTAATTGGACCGAAGTGTTAGGCCATATTGGCTCAACTGATTTAACTTTCTCGACCACTGCCGCGGCGCAAGTTGGCAATACTATTTCATCTCAATTAGGTGGTGTGACTAACTTAGTATTTAAAAATGCTGATTTCAGCGGTGTGATTAACTTGCTTGAGACGCAGGGCGACGTGCAAATGCTTTCTAACCCACGTGTAACTGCAACAAATAATCAAAAAGCAGTGATTAAAGTGGGTGAAGATGAGTATTTTGTTACAGAAGTGTCGAGCACTACGGTAACGGGCAATGCGACAACCACGTCACCAGAAATTGAACTAACGCCGTTTTTCTCCGGTATCGCGCTTGATGTTACACCGCAAATAGATGAGTTTGGCTCGGTTATTTTACATGTTCACCCGTCGGTGACCGAAACTGAAGAGCAAAACAAAGTCGTGACACTAAACGACCAAGACTATGTTTTACCGCTTGCGCAAAGTAACATTCGTGAATCCGATACCGTGATCCGCGCAGGCAGTGGCGAAATTGTGATTATTGGTGGTTTAATGCAAACTTTAACTACAGATCAAGAATCGAAAACGCCAGTTTTAGGTGATATGCCTATTTTAGGAAACCTATTTAAAAGCGTGCGTCGTGTGCAAAACAAAAAAGAGCTTGTCATTCTTATTCGCCCAACGGTGGTGATGGCAGACACTTGGCAACAACAGCAACAGCGCAGCCTTAAATTGTTGAATTCTTGGTACGGTAAGTAATGTATCTATCGCACTTCGGTTTGACCGAGTTACCGTTTTCGCTAACGCCAAATACGCAGTTTTATTGCGCGTTAGCACCCCATAATGAAGCCATGGATGTATTGATTACCGCACTCAATATGCGTGAAGGCTTTATTAAAGTTACGGGTGAAGTCGGTACCGGAAAAACATTGTTATGTCGAAAGTTACTCAACAGCTTTGATGATTCAACCATAGTCGCGTATATCGCTAATTCGTATTTAAGTCCTGATGAGTTGCGTTATGCAATTGCCAACGAATTACAAATTGATATTAGTAGCGATTTAGATCAGCAATCACTTAGCCAAAAAATCCAAGACCAGCTACTAGCATTAAATCATCAAGGCAAACGCGTTGTTTTAATTATTGATGAAGCTCAGTGTTTAAGTTGGGATTCGTTGGAAGCAGTGCGCTTATTTACTAATTTAGAAACCGAAACACGTAAGTTAATTCAGGTTGTGTTATTTGGCCAGCCAGAGCTCGATAGCCGCTTAGCGAATCAAAAAGTGCGTCAGTTAAGGCAGCGAATTAGTTTTTCATACACTTTACGCCCTATGACTAATGCTGAAGTGGCTTATTACATTCGTCATCGCTTAGAAGTTGCTGGAGTTGAGCAGCCCAAAGAGCTTTTTTCCAATAAGGTGTGTTTGCTTATTGCAAAAGCGAGTCGTGGTATTCCGCGTTTAGTTAATTTGTTAAGTCATAAAGTGCTTATTCAAGGCTATGGTGAAGGTATTCAAAAAGCCAAAGTTGCTTATGTGTATAGCGCCGCGCAAGATACAGAAGATTGCCGCTTAAGTCGCTCACGTATTTGGCCAATGTACTTAGCTTTGTTGTTAGTAATCGGTACGGCGACATGGTTAATAGTTAAGGAACAACTATGAGTGTACTGAATAAAACGCTCAAGGGGTTAGAGCAAAGGCAAACGGAAGCTGCACCGAGCGCAGAGCGAGAACAAACAGTAAACGTAACGCCAATTTCAGATATTGGAGAAAAACTGCATAAGTTAGCAATTCCAGTATTAGCTGTGATGGCATTATCGCTCGTTGCTTATGTAGTTTATAAAAAAGATCTGGTTCAGCATTTTTTTGTAAAATCGCCAAACGCTGCTGAAAATGTTCCTGTGGCTACTGCTAATAACGACAAACCAGCTGTAAGTGAGCCAACAAGCGAAACGCCAAATCGCATGCTTGAACAGGAAAATGAACAAGCAAATCAACAAAGAAATGAGCAAGTAGCTGAGCAATCTAAATCGCTAACAGCTCAATCATTACCGCAAGCAGAGCAAGTAACGCAAACTATCGAGATGGATAATGATACAACTGCCACACAAGCTCCCCGCGTAGCGTCACAAAAAGTGGTGCCTTCTGAAGAGGAAACGCCACTCGTTCAGCTTGTAGAACGCGAAAAAGCGCGACCAACTGAACGTCAGGCGACGATGAAGCAAGTTACTAAGATAACAGCAACGCAACAGGCAAATGAGCATTTTCAAGCCGGAAAAAAAGCCTTCACGTTTGGTTTGGTAGGTGAGGCAATTGCTGCGTTAGAGCAATGTATTGCGGTGCTAAATGAACATATTGAGTGTCGTAGCTTATTGGCCGCAGCGTTTTATGGCCGCCAAGAAACCGTGAAAGCCAGTAATGTACTTGAGCAAGGTTTAAGTTTAAAACCCGACAGTATGGAGTGGCGAACTCTGCTGGCGCGCATTTACGCGGATAACAAACAATATAACGAAGTACTGAGTGTATTGCCGCAGCGCTATGAAAGCCAAGGTGATAAAGATTTTTGGATATTAAAAGGCTTAGCTGCACAGCAATTAAAGCAACACGAAGTGGCTTTACGCAGTTTTAAAAAATTAACACTATCACAGCCTGAGCAAGGTAAGTGGTGGTTAGCAATGGCGCGCTCTGCTGAATTTCTACAACAGTGGCAAAATGCGATGCAATATTACACAACAGCGACGCAAATTGGCAATTTGTCGCCTGCATCACAGCGTTATGCCGTTGAGCGTTTACAGTTTATAAGAGGTCGACTCGATGCGTCCTAGGTTAAAAATGCGATTGGGTGATTTGTTGGTTCATGAACATATCATCTCGGAACAACAACTCAACGATGCGCTTCAAGCGCAAAAAATAACTGGGCGAAAGCTCGGTGCTACATTGATTGAGCAGCAAGTGATTGAAGAAACTCAATTACTACGCTTTTTAGCGCAGCAACTTAATGTTGCGTTTGTAAACTTAGACAATGAAAAGCTCGATCCAAAGGTGGTTAAGCTGATCCCTGAGGTTTACGCTCGTCGTTTTAGAGCGCTGGCATTAGCAGACCTTGGTGAGTCGATTCAAATTGCGATGAGTGATCCGGCTGATTTATCGAGTTTAGATCAGCTAGCGCCCATTGTTGCGCCAAAGCAAATTGAAATCGTTGTTGCACAAGAGAAGCAAATTCTTAATGCGTTCGATAATTTATATCGCCGCACGCAAGACATTGAAAGCTTTGCATCTCAGCTGCAAGAAGAGTATCAAGAAACCGAAGAGTTTGAACTTAACGCGCTAGACGAAAACACCTCAGATGCCACGGTTGTAAAATTACTGCAGTCGATTTTTGAAGATGCAGTGCAAATGCGTGCGTCGGATATTCATATTGAACCTGATGAAGGCATTTTACGCATTCGTCAGCGTATAGATGGAATTTTGCATGAAAACACCCTTGATCAAGTAGCTATTTCAGCGGCGTTGGTACTGCGCCTTAAGTTAATGTCGGGTCTTGATATTTCAGAGAAACGTTTACCGCAAGATGGTCGTTTTAATATCACCATCAAAGGTCACAATATTGATGTGCGTGTTTCAACCATGCCGGTACAACATGGTGAGTCAGTGGTAATGCGTTTGCTCGATCAGTCGGCGGGTCTATTAACGTTAGATGAAACCGGTATGCCTTTAAAAGTGCTCAATAAAATGCGTACTGCGCTAAAGCGACCGCACGGCATGATTTTGGTTACAGGGCCAACGGGTTCGGGTAAAACCACAACACTTTACGGTGCATTAAGTGAGTTAAACCAATCGAGCAAAAAAATTATTACTGTTGAAGACCCCGTGGAGTATCGTTTACCTCGTATTAACCAGGTTCAGGTAAATAGCAAAATTGGGTTAAGTTTTGCATCTGTATTACGTACTACACTTCGTCAAGACCCTGATATTTTGATGGTCGGTGAGATGCGAGATCAAGAAACAGTTGAAATTGGTTTGCGCGGTGCGTTAACCGGTCACTTAGTTTTATCAACATTGCATACCAATGATGCGATTACCAGCGCCATGCGTTTAATTGATATGGGAGCGCCAAGCTATTTGGTAGCAAGCTCTTTACGCGCAATTTTAGCGCAGCGCTTAGTGCGTCGTGTATGTGATAAATGTGCGAGCGATTATACGCCTGATGCACAAGAACTTGCTTGGATAAATCATATTAATCCTCGCTTTAGCGGTGCTCAGTTTAAGTTAGGCAAAGGTTGCAACAGTTGCAATCAGACCGGTTATCGTGGCCGGATAGGTGTGTTCGAATTACTAGAAATGAACGAGCCTATGATGGATGCACTACGTTTAGCTGATACACAAGCGTTCTCAGAAGCGGCGCGCGCAAACCCTGAGTTTGAACCTTTATCAGTGATGGCATTGGATTACGCAAGCCAAGGTATTACCTCACTTGAAGAGGTGTTTAGAGTGGCTGAAAGTTTGCCTGAGTTAGTAGGTTAAGCCGATGCCGTTTTTTGCCTATCAAGCAAAAGATAAACAGGGCAAACCGGTTAACGGTGAGCTTGAGGCGCATGATGATAATGCGGCTGCAGATGTACTATTGAGGCGTGGGTTAATACCGCTGTCTATTAAACCTAGCACTGGTGAAAAAGAGGGCGATAACTCGCCGCTAATGGCGCTTTTTCAGCCAAAAGTAACCCTTGATGAGTTGATTGTCTTTTCAAGGCAAATGTACTCGTTAATGAAAGCGGGTATTCCGATTATTCGGGCGATTGTCGGGCTTGCTGAAACCACTACGCACCCTGTTTTTCGTGATGCCTTACTCGATGTTGCAAAGCAACTTGAGCAAGGTCGCAATTTATCCGCGGCATTTGCCAGTCACAAAAAGATATTTAACCGCTTGATGGTATCGATTGTGGTAGTGGGTGAAAGTACGGGTAAGTTAGAAGATGCATTTTTGCAACTTGCGACGTATTTTGAACAAGAGCACGAAACTCGCAAACGTATTAAAGCAGCAATGCGTTATCCAACGTTTGTGATTATTGCATTGGCAATCGCAATGTTTATTCTAAATATTTTCGTTATTCCAACATTTGCTGAGATGTTTGCAAAATTTAATGCCGAGCTGCCATTAATGACACGAATTTTAATTGGCACATCTAACTTTTTTGTTACGTATTGGCATCTACTTTTACTTTGTATTTTAGGAACTTTCATTGGCGTTAGAGGTTACCTGAAAACACCTGTTGGCAGGCTAAAATGGGATAGAATAAAACTAAAAATTCCAATTGTTGGCAGCATTATTGAGCGCTCGTTATTGGCTCGCTATAGTCGTTCGTTCGCCATGATCTTACGCGCAGGTGTACCTATGACGACCGGGCTATCATTGGTGGCCGAAGCGATTGATAACGCCTTTATGGAAGAGAAAGTAATCGATATGCGACGCAGTATTGAAAAAGGTGAAAGCTTACTGCGTGCATCGAAAAATAGCGAACTGTTTACTCAATTAGTATTGCAAATGGTGGCCGTAGGCGAAGAAACCGGGCGAGTCGAGGAGTTACTGCAAGAAGCGGCTGAATTTTACGAGCGTGAAGTGGATTTTGATTTAAAGAGTTTAACCGCCAAAATCGAACCAATTCTAATTTCGATTGTAGCGGGTATGGTGCTTGTTTTAGCCTTGGGTATCTTTACGCCAATGTGGGATATGATGTCGGCAATTAAAGGACGATAAATGTGGCAAATACTCACGAATCCAGTACTGGGTTATATCGTTTTATAATCATATTGATTATTTTTTGCCTGCTTTACTGGGTGTTGGCAGGAAAAATGCTAGGCTTATATGATGAAGTAGAACAGGTGGTTGCAAAAAAATCAAAAGATGAGTTTGTAACTAGCATTAATCACATTAGGCATCAATGGATGCGTGATAAGCAAAGCGAAGTTGAAATGTCGTTAGTTGGGCAGTCAACGCTAACTAGTGAAGGCTTGTTAAAAGCACGTGTTAACCGCAATGGGTTTGTAACCCACGTAGTTACATCATCCAAAGCACAATGTGATGGTTTGTTTGAAAATTTACAGTCGATTGCGTTATCTGATGTTAACAGTGTTGAAATATTAGATCATGGTCAAATAATTGGCTGTAAATACTATAAAAATTCAGTTTTACTATTTAAGTACATGTTCTTAAATGGCATAGTGAGCAATAGTTAGAGCATAAATGTTAACTTTGGTTACAATTAAGTCGTCGAGGCGTCAAATGAAGAAAAATCGAGCAAAGAATACAGGCTTCACATTAATCGAGATGATTATTGTGGTAATAATTTTAGGCTTACTCGCTGTTACGGCATTGCCGCGCTTTATTGATATTCAGGAAGAGGCGGAACGCTCAACGGTTGAAGGCGTAGCAGGTGGTTTAGCCGCGGCGGTTGGTCTAGTGCGAGCGCAATGGGAAGTGTTAGGCCGCCCTGATAATAATACGGCTACCAACTTTATTGATTATGATACAACGCGAGTTGGTATTGACCCTGATATTGGTTACCCAACGTCAGGCTTAGACGCTGCAAATAACGAAGTTGCAGGGTCAACTGAAACAACAGCGCTAAATACTGCAAAGTGTCAAGCAGTGTTTAACTCTGTACTGCAAAGTGCACCTTCTAATACGACATCAGCGGCAGCAGCGACAGTGGAAGAAAATACGTACTTAATTCGATTTGTTAATAACGGCTCTGTGGATGGTGCAAGCGATACGTGTTTGTATTATTTAGTAAGCTCGTTAGATTTAACAGCGATTCCTGGAAATGCGTTAGACGCTAACTTTCGTGGTATTGAATACTCACCTGCAACTGGCGTAGTGCGAGTTTTTGGTAACTAATTTAGGCTTTAAAGAGGTAAAAGATATGAAAAAGCAAACAGGTTTTACACTAGTAGAGTTAATTATTGTAATTGTAATTTTAGGTATTTTGGCAGTAACTGCTGCACCTAAATTTTTAGATTTACAAGGCGATGCTAATGCTTCGACTATTCAAGGTGTTGCAGGTGCTGTTGATAGTGCAAGTTCGATTGTTTATGGTAAAGCAGTAATTGCGGGATTACAGAAAACTGCAAGTGGTGCATCGAACGAGATTGATGATGGCAACGGTAATACTATCGCCTTAAACTACGGCTATCCAACGGCTACTGCAACAGGTTTGCCAGTAGCATTAGATATTAATGTAGATTCAACGAGTCCTTACAATGGTGCAGATTTTAACTTTGTAGCGATCTCTGGGACGCCAAACACTGCGTATATATTTGCAAATGGAAGCGTTACGCCAACCGGTTCAAATGATACAGAAATTTGCGCTGTAAAATACACAGAAGCTTCAGCAACTACAGCCACACCTCCCGTGTACTCTGCTGCAAACACAGAAGTTTTTACTGCTGGTTGTTAAAAAATCTAAATGAAACAACAAGGTTTTAGTCTTGTCGAGCTAATAATAACCTTGGTAATTTTAGGCACCTTGGCAGTAACCGTGGTGCCTAAATTTTTTACAAACGAAAGTTTTGATAGCTTTGAGTTCCGCGACAGAACTCTTACTATATTGCGCACTATGCAACTTCGCGCAATGCAAAATACTAATAATACCTTATCCCACAAAGTGTGTTTTAGTAGCGCTCAAATCGCACCCGCAATGACCAATAATTGCGCCAACTTAGCTATCGACTTTGCATATCTTGTTGTCAATATTCCAGCTAGTAGCACAGCAACACGTATCCAAACCCTTGATTCAAATAGTGCCAGTTTTAGTGAGCTAGAGTTTGATGATTTTGGCAGACCAAATTTAAATTGCGCGGCAAATTGCAAAATTGATTTTGGTGAGGCGGATATTTGCATTTCTGCACAAGGTGGCATTTATGCATGTGAATAGGCTTAAGGGCTTTACCTTAATTGAAGTGATTTTTGGCATAGTGTTAATGGCGATTGTGCTTACCATAGTAACAGGCCTGTTAGCACCACAGGCAAAGCAAAGTGCCGACCCCGTGATTCAAGTTAAAGCCAATGAACTAGGTCAGGCGATGATGAACGAGATTTTAGGGCGTTCATTTGACGAGCAATCACGACGCAGCCCACCCTATACACAATGCGGTATAGCCCCCAATTTATGTACACCGCCAGCTAATTTAGGCAATGATGGTGGTGAAACGCGCGCAGAGTTTAATGATGTAGATGACTTTATTGGTAATTATTCAACCGCTGCTATACAAAATAGCTTAGGTGAATCGATTTCAAATCTTTATCCAGGCTTTAGTCTGTCAGTTACTGTGGTTTACGATGATGATGCCAATGGTGAAGCAGATACATCTGGTGATTTTAATACCCTAAAACTAATAACTGTAACGGTGACAGCGCCAACAGGCGATGTATATGGTTTTTCTGCCTACAAAGGTAACTACTAATGAACCGCGCTAAACGAAAAGGTTTTAGCTTGGTCGAGCTGATAATTGTGATTGTGATTATTGGTATTGTAAGCATTAGTACGATGCAGTTTATAAAGTTTGGCGCACAGATTTATGCAACGGGTACAGAGCGAGATGAAGTGGTAGCACAAGCACGTTTTGCCTTATTGCGGTTAAGTAAAGAGTTACGCCAAGCAACGCCTAATTCGATTCGAGTTCAAGCCGGTAATATTTCAGGTCAAGCGTTTCAATGTATAGAGTTTACCCCGTTTAAAGCCAGCAGTATTTATGTCAACAACCCACCGCTTGATACTTCAAGTGCAGGTGATTTAATTGTTATTGCGTTTAATAATGAAGATAAAGCGTTTGAAAATGATCGTGTTACCTTGTATCCACAAAGCCCTGCTGATATTTATGATTTGAGTAATAACCGCGTTCGCTTACTATCGGCAGATCCCGTTGAAGAAGAGACAAATAAAACACAGCGTTGGTCATTTGATAATGGTTTTGCAGTTGCTTCACCAACGCAGCGATTGTTCGTATTGAATAACAGCCCAATTAGCTTTTGTGTTGAAGGTGATAGTTTATATTATTATCAAGGTTATGATTTTGAAGTGAATCAGCCAACGCCTTCGCTTTTGCATGTGCTTGATGGAGTGAAAGGTCAGTTTTTAGCAAAATACATTTCAGATCATTTAGCTTTTGAGTTTAATGACGCAAGTTTAACGCGAAATGCTATTGTTAATATAAGGCTGGCGATGGGATTTAATAGTTCTGAATCCTTGGTATTTAACCATGAAGTGCATATTCCAAACGTGCCCTAGAGAAATGTATGACGTTAAGGTTTAAACAGCAAGGCAGTTTATTAATTACATCGTTATTTGTTGCTATTGTATTGTTGGCACTCGGATTAGCGCTGACACGTGTTATTGAAGGGGGCGCGCAATCAAATGCGGTAGAGTACTATGGCTCTAAAGCGTTTTTGTCAGCGCAAAGTGGTGTTGAATGGAAACTCACACAGTTGTTTCCGCTGAATGCGCCAAACGGCGTATGTAATGCTGATGTGCCGCCAAACCATTTTAGTGCAACTAAGTATATGGAAAATTGCCAATTTGTAGAGCTGTCATGTAGCTCGGTGAATAATGTGGCGGATGCAAATTCTCCAACCTCTACGGTGACTGTGTATCGGATAACCAGTACAGTAAGTTGTGATTCTGGCCAGTGGACAACACAGAGAAGTCTCAATGTTGAAGCAAAAACACTTAACTAGCTTTTTCTACCTAATGCTGTTGCTTCCTAATTTAGTTTGGGCAAATTTGCCTGCCTGTGAAGACGTATTTCCTTCAGGAATTGCGACGTTTAATAACGGCAGTGCAATTATTTTAAATAACGCAGAAATTAGTGGCCAAGCTAATAGTGTAATTGTTACGACCAGTCTGGTAGATAATAACCCTGATGCGTGTGGTTCAAAGTGTATCGCTTCGGGAACGAATGCTGAAACCATTCAAGAGCCAAGTTTATTAAACCCTAAAACCAGTATTCCAAATAATGGCAAACTTTCAGGTGATTATTTGTTTACTGGTTCTTTATCACTTAACCGTCCAAACTTACGTGTTACCGGGCCAACACGCATAGTTGTAAGAGGATCTTTATCTATTTTTAGTGATATTGATGTGCCACGCCCGGACGATTTAATTATTTACGTAGCTGGCAGTGTTTCAACAGCCAGCAATGTTGAGTTTGGCGGATTTGTTTATTCACAAAGCCAAATAGATCTTGCATTTGGTGTTGAATTCGAAGGTGCGCTTACATCAGGCGCGTCGGTTAGTGTAGGCAACAGTGCCGAAGTAAGCTACGTAGCGCCAAGTATATTAAATAATTTTACGGGTATTTGTGGTGCGACGACGGTTGACCCAAATGCCTCACCTATCGCGGAGTTTCGTTTTGATGAATTTTCATGGTTAAGCGGCGTAAATAACCAAGTAATAGAATCAATTAACAGTGAACATGGCACGCCTTTTAATATTCAACCCGCTGAAGGAAAAATTTGTAATGCTGCATTCTTTGATGACGGTATTAGCAATGGGCGAATTGATATTGATGAGGACTTACTCAGTGGCAGAGAATTTACGATTTCGGCGTGGGTTAAAAGTAGTTTTTCGGGTAGCCAAGTACTAATTTCAGGGGCGCGTAATAATAATAATGCTAATGAATTAATTTGGTGGCACCCAAGCAGCACATTATTTGAGCCTTGGATAAAACAAGATCGCGCCTCTCGCATTAGCATTCCAAACTTTTCAGATAATGTTTGGCGACATTTTGTTTGGCGTCGTGACGGTTCAACGTCGTGCTTCTTTGTTAATGGGCAACAACAAGGCTGTGTATCAAATCACGATAGTGGTTCATTAAACATTAACTACCTAATGTTAGGACAAGAACAAGATAATTTAGGTGGCGGGTTTGATGCTAGTCAGCGCTTTCGAGGCTTAGTTGATGAATTACTTATTTTTGATAAAGCGATTGGTGATACACAAATTCAAACCATCTATCAAAATCAAAATCTAGGCTTAGGCTGGGATGGAGCTGCACGCGAACAATATTGCGATGCCAACGGTTGGTGGCAACTTGATGGTGATTTTTTAGATGCCAATTTAAATGATCCTCATGATTTAAGTCCGTCGGGAAGTCCCACATTTTCAATAAGCTCACCTGGCCCGGCAAACACCATAGGCAGCCAAAGTACATGTGAATACGCAGAATTTGATGGAACCAACTATGCATCAGTTGATGACAGTGGTGATTTTAATTATCAAGAACTAACCGTAAGTACGTGGGTTTTCCCCACCGAAAATCGCGGTGGCCTACGAAGTTTAGTATCTAAAGATGAGCATTTTGAATTTCACTTAGACTCAAGTAATCGATTGTTTTGGTGGTGGCAAAATGCATCTAGGCAATCTCGTTCATTTACCAGCTCAAGAACTATACCGCTTAACCAATGGACCCATGTCGCCGTTGTTTACAGATCTGGTTCGCAAATTATGTACATTAATGGAATTGCCGATGCCTCGCGTAGTTACAGCGACGGGTTAGCTGATTCACCGTGTAAGTTTTTTATTGGCGTTGATGTAGGCACGAATACTTCAACGCAGTGTGGCGGTATTCGCAGCGATCGTTATTTTAAAGGTAAGCTTGATGAAGTAAGAATTTATTCACGTGCGTTACAACAGTCTGAAATTTTAAGTGATATGAATACGGTACGCACGTGTGACAATGCGCCGAGTGTTGACCATTATCGCCTTACGCTAAGTGATAATACAGGGTTAACATGCGAAGCTGAAACCATGATAATTGAGGCATGTGCTGACGATACTTGCAGTAGTTATTATCCAAACCCAGCGACTGTATCGCTTTCCACCTCAGGTGGTGGCGGGTTAAGTTGGTCTCCAAGTAACCCATTTACGGTAAATGGCCGAGCAAATATTAGCTTAAACAATACCCAAGCAAGTACCATTAATTATGCGCTAAACACTAATATAACGAATCCAAGTTCAGGGTTTAGATGTTTTGTCGGTGCAAATGAAGTGTCGCTTGCCAATTGTTATACCCAATTTGTGGAGACGGGATTTAAAATCAGTGCCGTTAGCGATCAAATATCAGGTGTGCCGTACAGCGCTGAATTAATGGCGGTAAGAAAAAACGATAATACAGGTGCGTGTGAAAGCATTTTTAGTGGTGCACAAACAGTTAATTTTACCAATAACTTTGTACAACCAAGTAACCCATCATCGATGGCGTTTACTGTAAATAATACGCCAGTAACAAACAACACACCTGTTACCGTTAATTTTGATCCAACTAATAACTACAAAGCGAATTTGGCGTTAAATTATCTTGATGCCGGTAGAATTAGTTTGTCGGTATTTGCATCAGCACCTAATGGAGCGAATTTAACTGATACCAGTAATAATTATGTGGTGCGTCCTGAAAGATTTAACATCACTGTAACCGGCGATCCGAACGCGTCTGATGCAGAAGACTCTGTATTTAAAATGGCGTCGGAAGATTTCAATATTCAAGTCGAGGCTCACAATGCCAATGGTGCGATAACTCGTAATTTTCGAAGTGCTGATATCACAGGAACAGTCGCGTTAATGCATAACTTGCAGGCGCCGCAAGCGGGTATTGACGGTGTATTATCGCCTAATGCTTTGCCGGCTAATGGTTTTGTCTCGGGTGTCGCGACGATCACTGATGCAAAGTTTAATGAAGTTGGGATCATTGAGCTACTTGCTAACCTTTCAAGCAGTAATTACTTAAACCATAGTGATGGTGGAGCTATCTCTGGCAGTAAAGCCAATGTAGGGCGCTTTATCCCTGCGCAATTTGAAATGACAGAGCAAACACTGACAAGTGCTTGCAATAGTTTTACTTATTACAGCCAGCCGTTTGATGAATTGAGTTACACCATTACAGCGCAAGATCTATTAGGTAACCGCTTATACAATTACACTTATAATGCAACTAGTGCGCTTAACTTTGCTAAAGCGAGCATTGAAAACTTAATTGAAAATGATGATGCTGCAAATTATAAATCGGCAACACTACTTGCGCCGCGTTACAGTTTGAGTGCCGATGATGGTGTCGATTGGCAGCAAGGTTTGTATGTGGTGAATGTAAATAATGCAACGTTAGAGCGTGATAATTCCCCTTCAATTCCGATGACGCAAGTGATGCCATTGGTGCGTTTAACTGATTCGGATGGCAAAGTACTTAACGATTTAAATCAAAATGCAAATCAACTTGCTGGTACAGCCGATAGTCGCGCTATTAACACGAATGTAATTGGCGGTGTTGAAACTATTTCGCCGATGGAAATGCGCTACGGTAGGTTAACACTCAGCAATAACTATGGCAGTGAATATGAACCGCTACAAATTCCGATGAAAGTTGAATATTGGGATGGCACTAACTTTGTAGTTAATACGTCAGATTCTTGTAGCGCATATAACTTTGCTAATTTAGTGATTGAAGATAATCAACCGCTTGAAGATGATTTGAGTGATAGTTTTGCCGCAGGTATCTACAAATCGGGTCGAGAGTTATTTTTGACTCCGCCAATGCCAACCGAACAGCGTACTTATAATGTTGATTACGTAAGCCCAGAAAAGTGGTTACGTTATGATTGGAATAATGATGGAGACTTTAACGACCCTAATGACAATCCAAGTGGTGTTTTACAGTTTGGTCGGTTTAGAGGAAACGATAGGGTGATTTATTGGAGTGAGAATTAAAAGATACACTCTTTTAATTGAAAATTTGCCATTTAAGGTAAGACAAAGCTTGTGTTTTGCATGACAAAAAAATAGCATAAAGCATTAGGGCAATTGCCCTTACGATAAAAACGAAAACAAGAAAACCAAAAATCGGCCGTTTTGGGAATAATTATATGCGACTAGCACCTTTGTCATTGGTGATCTCGCTTAGCCTATTTACATGGCAAGCACATGGACAAGACACTAATACAGTATCAAGCATTCAAGCTGAAATAGATATTAAGCAGTCTGAATTCAAAGAGTTATCTGGTGTTTTAGATAAACATCTAAAACAAGAAAAACAATTGCAAGAGCAATTGGAATTACTTCGTTCACGTTCTATTTCGTTAGAGAAAGAACGCAACCAATCATTAGACGCGATGAATGATTTGTATCGCCGTTTAATTGAAGACCCAACATTGGATATTAGTGCAGCTCAAACGCGCTACCAAAAAGCGATTGCGGATCTAAAGCAAAATAAAGATGATATAGACCTACAGCTTGTAGCGATTTCATCTCATCGCAAAGATATTGAAGCAATCCGCGTTTCAAAACATACCTTAGTTAACACCCTCGAAAGCTTAAAGCAGCAAAAGAATACCGCACGTGTTGAGCGTTTACGTAATGAGTTTACCCGTGAAGGCACTGTTGAAGTGAATCACACAGTAAACTGTAAGCGTACTGAAACGCTGGCGGCGTGTGAGCAACGTGGTCAATCACAAGGTTTACAAAAAGCCACAAAACGCTTTATGGACCAAATTTTTGCCAATATTACCGAGCAGAGAGTGGTTGAACCAAAGCGCAATATGTCAGGTGCACAGGTTCAAGTATTAAGCAGTCATGTGGTTAATAGCTCATTTAGCGGGCAAGGTAATTACAATACCAACCTAAGCGTAACCATGCGTGGCGAAGTAAACGCCAGCCGTTTATGTAACTTGCTTAACCTAGATAACAGTTTCTGCTCTGACTATGGTTCTGCAATTCCTAATGTCTATCAGCCAGTTATAAGTGCAAGCTATGATGAACCAGTAGTGCGTTTTAAAGATAATAAAAGCGCACCCTCATCAGCAAGCATGGTAACTAACCGTGATACGGTAGAGGTCAATACGCCAAAAAAGGAGCGATTGTTCCAGCTCACATTGCGTTCTAACGTGCGCGATGATGAAGTGTTTATAAATGGCGTGAGTTACGGCTCTACTCGCTTAGATGTGTCATTGCCATCAGGCAGCTATGATATTGAAATTCGTAAACAAGGTTATCAAACCTATACGCGAAATATTAATTTAAAACGCTCGCAAACATTACGCGCAAATTTAAGAAAAGAGACGATTACTCAGTCTAACTATAATCAAACGCGTACTCGCCAAACAACGTCAACACCAAGCCTTTCAACTCGCAGCACGATTGCAAATTCAGCTGGCATGATTGTGATCCCAGCAGGTGAATTTGAAATGGGTGATTTAACCGGGAACGGTTTAGCAAACGAGCAACCTATTGTTAAAAAGATTCTGAGTGATTCGTACGCGATGAACGAGAAAGAAGTAACAGTAGGCGAATACAACGAATTTGTTGCCGATACGGCTTATAAAACAGAAGCAGAAAGTGGCCAAGGCTGTGCTTACTATTTAAATGGTGAGCCAGTGTGGGAAGCGTCGCTTAATTGGCAAAACCCAGGCTACGAGCAAAAAGATAATTTTCCAGTTGTGTGCTTAACTTATTCAGATGCCAAAGCGTATGCTGATTGGTTAAGTGAAAAAACAGGCAACGAATATCGTCTGCCAACTGAGGTGGAGTGGGAATATGCGGCACGTGCCGGCACTAAAACCGATTACCCTTGGGGTAATGATATTGGCAATAACTTAGCTAATTGTGGTTGGTGTGGTAGTGAGTGGTCAAATCAGAGCCCAGCACCTGTAGGGTCGTTTAGCGCTAACCGTTTTGGCGTTTATGACACCGTTGGTAATGTGTGGGAGTGGACCCAAAAAACGGCTGGTCGTTCTGATGTTGCGATTCGTGGCGGTGCATGGAATTTTGCACCTACCTTAGCGCGAGCGTCGACACGCCTAATTTTAGCAACGGATTTTCGTGCTAATTACATCGGTTTTCGTCTAGTGCGTGAGCGCTAGACACTTTATATTTATTATTTGAGCGTTTAGTTATTCGATTAAAAATAAAACTGAACGTCATACGTTACAAGGATACCCCAGTTCCATGTTTAAAAAATTACGTGGTCTTTTTTCTAACGATTTATCAATCGATCTCGGAACTGCCAATACACTTATCTATGTGAAAGATCAGGGCATTGTTTTAAATGAACCATCGGTTGTGGCAATTCGTCACGACAAACCAGGTGGCCCTAAAAGTGTTGCATCAGTAGGTCAAGAAGCAAAACAAATGCTTGGCCGTACACCTGGTAATATCAAAGCAATTCGCCCAATGAAAGACGGCGTTATTGCCGACTTTTACGTAACCGAAAAAATGTTACAGCACTTTATTAAACAAGTGCACAACAATAACTTCTTACGTCCAAGTCCACGTGTTTTAGTGTGTGTACCGTGTGGTGCAACACAAGTTGAAAAACGTGCGATTCGTGAATCAGCAATGGGTGCAGGTGCGCGCGAAGTTTACCTAATTGAAGAACCAATGGCCGCTGCGATTGGTGCTGGTTTACCGGTATCTGAAGCAACTGGTTCAATGGTTGTAGATATTGGTGGTGGTACAACTGAAGTCGCTATTATCTCTTTAAACGGTATTGTTTACTCATCATCAGTTCGCATTGGTGGTGATAAGTTCGATGAAGCAATTATTAACTATGTACGTCGTAATTTCGGTAGTTTAATTGGTGAAGCAACCGCTGAACGTATTAAACATGAAATTGGTTCTGCATTTAATGGCGAAGAAGTAAAAGAAATTGAAGTACGTGGTCGCAATCTTGCTGAAGGTGTGCCGCGCTCATTCACGCTAAATTCAAGTGAAATTCTAGAAGCACTGCAAGAACCGTTACAAGGTATTGTAAGTGCAGTAATGGTTGCGTTAGAGCAATCTCCGCCTGAGCTGGCTTCCGATATTTCAGCACACGGTATGGTATTAACCGGTGGTGGTGCATTGCTAAAAGATCTTGACCGTTTATTAATGGAAGAGACGGGCATTCCGGTTGTTGTTGCGGAAGATCCATTAACCTGCGTAGCGCGTGGCGGTGGTAAAGCACTAGAAATGATTGATATGCATGGTGGTGATGTATTTAGCTACGATTAAGTAGCTAAATACACTTGTTTTACTGCTCTTTGAGGGCGCAATGAATTTAATTTTTGGTAGAAATACCTCGTTGCAATTACGTTTGGTAATTGCCATCGTATTGAGTGTGGTGCTGATTATCGGCGATCGCTACACGGATGGCGGTTCCAAAGTAAGGGCTAGCTTAAACACCATAGTTAGCCCTTTGTTTTACCTTGCAAACCTCCCTTATGAAATGTTCCGCGAAGGCAGTAAAAACCTTTCTTCTCACCAGAGTTTAATGGTTGAGAACGATGCCCTACGCGAAGCGCAATTGGTGCAAAATCAAAAATTGCAGCAATATGAGTTCTTACAGCTCGAAAACCAAAAGCTAAGAGCCTTGCTCGGTTCTTCAAATAAGCTTGAAGAACGTAAGTTGGTTGCCCAAGTTTTATCAGTTCATTCCAACCCATACAGCCATCAGGTGTTGATTAATCGTGGTTTACTTGATGATGTAAAAGAAAGCCTTGCGGTGATTGATGACAAAGGCATTGTTGGTCAAGTAACTCAGGTTGGCAGCACAACGAGTCGAGTGTTATTAATCACTGATACGCAACATGCTACGCCTGTGCGTGTATTGCGCAATAATGTGCGTACTGTGGTGGAAGGTATTGGTAAAATAGATCAGCTTAAACTATCTCATGTGCCACACAGTATGGATATTCGTATTGGCGATGTGCTGGTGAGTTCGGGTTTGGGTGGCGTGTTTCCTGAAGGGTACCCGGTCGCCACTGTAACGAGTATTAATCGTAACGAGGGTAGGCCTTTTTCTGAAGTCTATGCCAGTCCAATTGCCGAGCTCGACCGCATTCGTTTGCTGATTTTGCTTTGGCGCAACGAGGTGGCTAATGACTAGGCATTTAGGATTTATTTTACTCTCGGTATTTGTCTCTTTAGTACTTGCATTAATGCCATTGCCCATTGCATTTGAAATGTATCGTCCTGATTTAGTGCTGTTGGTAATTATGTATTGGTCTATCGCCTTACCCCATAGGGTAAACATTGGCTTTGCATGGATGGCCGGCCTGATTATTGACTTAGCGCTTGGATCTCCACTCGGTGTGCGATCACTTACTTACTCAATTGTGATTTATATTACGGCAAGTAATTACCAGAAAATTCGTAATTTTAGTGTTTGGCAGCAAGCGATGTTAGTGGCGTTGTTTTTAGCGCTTTATTATCTTTTGGTGTTTTGGCTGAATCACTTTTTACTCGATATTTATTTTTTACCACAATATTTATGGCCGGTATTAACGGGCGCATTGGCGTGGCCATGGTTGTTTTTACTGCTAAGAAAATATCGACGTCACTTTAGGATACGCTAATTTTGACTAAAATTTATTTAGCGTCTGCTTCTCCCAGACGCAAACAATTGCTTGCTCAACTGAATGTTGAGTTTGAACAGTTCGCAACAGATATTGATGAAACACAACAAACAAGTGAGTCAGCTGAACAGTTTGTTTGTCGCCTTGCGGAAGAAAAAGCGTTAGCAGGTGTGCAAATAGCTGCTCATAATTACCCTGTACTGGGTTCAGATACTGTCGTGGTATTAAACAACAAGGTATTGGGTAAGCCAGCGGATTTGGCAGATGCAATTGCAACCCTTTCGTCATTGTCAGGTCAAACCCATCAAGTGATGACCGCCATTGCGTTTGCTAATCAGCAAGGGATAATGTCGCAGTTGGTCGTTACTAACGTTACATTTAAACAGTTGTCACAACAAGAAATTAACGATTATTGCGCAACAAACGAGCCATTTGATAAAGCAGGAAGCTACGGTATTCAAGGCGGGGCAGGTAGATTTGTTACTAAGCTTAATGGCAGTTACTTTGCTGTTATGGGATTGCCACTGTATGAAACCGAGCAATTATTAGCGCAATTTTTAAAGGAATTTGCATGAGCTCAGAGCTATTAATTAACGTCACACCTAGTGAAAGTCGCGTTGCATTAATTGAAAACGGCGTACTGCAAGAAGTGCAGCTAGAGCGTGAAGGCAATCTTGGTATTGTCGGTAATATTTACCTTGGCAAAGTGAGCCGCGTGTTGCCGGGTATGCAAGCTGCGTTTGTTGATATTGGTCTTGAAAAAGCCGCGTTTTTACACGCATCTGATATTGTAAATAGCACCTCCATTGCCGAAGGCGTGGATGATCAGCCAATCAAAAAAGTTCAGGATATTCGTGAATTAGTGAGGCAGGGGCAGTTTATTATGGTACAAGTGGTTAAAGATCCACTTGGCACTAAAGGTGCGCGCTTAACAACAGATATCACTATTCCATCGCGTTATTTAGTATTTATGCCAGATGCCACCCATGTTGGTGTATCACAGCGCATTGAAAGTGAAGAAGAGCGCGAGCGCTTAAAAAAGATCGTTGCACCATTTCATGATCAGGAAGGTGGCTTTATTGTGCGCACTGCAGCTGAAGGCGCAACCGAAGCTGAATTAGAGCACGATGCTAAATTCTTAAAAAAACTGTGGCACAAAATAGCAAAAAAACGCAAAAAAACGCGTAAAGAGTCGATTCTTCACGAAGACTTAACTCTTGCTTTTCGCACACTGCGCGATTATGTCGGTGAAGATATGGAGCGTATTCGTGTTGATTCAAAGCTCACGTATCAGCAGCTCACGGCGTTTACCGAAGAGTTTGTACCAGAGCTTGCCAAAGCATTGGAATATTACCCGGGTGAACGTCCCATTTTTGATTTGTTCAGTGTTGAACATGAAATCCAGCGAGCCCTTGAACGTAAGGTTGAACTTAAATCGGGTGGTTACTTAATATTTGACCAAACCGAAGCAATGACAACGGTGGATGTTAACACCGGTGCGTTTGTTGGCCATCGCAACCTTGAAGAAACCATTTTTAACACCAATATTGAAGCAACTCAAGCGATTGCTCGTCAGTTACGTTTGCGTAATTTAGGCGGCATTATCATTATCGACTTTATTGATATGGCCAGTGCCGAGCATAAACGTCGTGTGCTTCATTGCTTAGAAGTTGCTATGGCGCCAGATCGTGCCAAAACCAATATCAACGGTTTTTCAGCGCTAGGCTTAGTAGAAATGACACGTAAGCGTACGCGAGAGAGTTTAGAGCATATTCTGTGTGGCGAGTGCCCAGTGTGTAAAGGGCGAGGCGCACTTAAAACAGTTGAAACTGTTTGCTATGAAATTCTACGTGAAATTGTGCGTGTTAATCGTGCTTACGATGCGACTAAATTTGTGGTTTACGCTTCGCCAGCTGTGAGCGAGGCACTGATTAACGATGAGTATCACAACTTAGCTGAACTTGAACTTTTTATTAAGAAACAAGTCAGTATTCAAACGGAAAGCTTGTATAATCAAGAGCAGTTTGATGTGGTGATGATGTAGTGCAAAAAGTAAGGCACACCTGTTTTTGGTGTTTACGTAAAGTTTGGCAAATATTCGCGATCAGCCTTGTGCTGGTCGCTGTGCTTGTGTCGTTGCTAAAATATAGCTTGCCCTATGCCAATGATTACAAAGCTGAAATTGAAGCACTGATTACCGAACAAGTCGGCACTAATATCGCTATTGGTTCTATTTCTGCTGGTTGGGAGCACACAGGCCCCGCATTGGTACTTAATCAGGTATCGTTCGGCAAAAACCAGCCACTAGCTCTTGGACTCTATGTTGAACAATCGCGTTTGCATGTTAATGTGTGGCAATCTGTGCTGCAGCGCAGGTTAGTATCAAATTATTTTGTGTTGTCAGGGCTTAATGCCAAAGTTGATTTAACCCAGCCTTTCCCAAGCAGTGATGAAAGCACCGACGGTGCTAATTTAATCGATGTACTCGAAACCTTATTTTTAGCGCAAAGTGGTCACTTTGCTGTAGAAGATAGCCAATTTTTAGTTAATACCAAGCGCAATGAAAAGCGCGTTATTGCTATTGAGCGTGTCACTTGGCAAAACCGTAACAATCAGCATCAAGGCGTAGGTTACATCACCTTGCCTGGTATTTCTGATAATCGATTAGAGATTATTCTCGATTTATACGGTGAACATTTCTCTGAATCTTTTGGTTCTTTATTTGTTGAAAGTAAGCAGCTAAATGCGAGCAGTTGGTTGCGCGATGTGCTTTCGGATGATGTAACCCAAGTTAAAAGCGATATTAACTTTAAAGCATGGGCGCGATTTAAAGAGTTTAAAGTTGAAAACATTCAACTAGATTGGCAACCAAGCGAGATTAGCTGGCAACAAGAAAACGAAAGAGAGTCGTTACAAATCAATGCAGGTACGTTAAGAGTGCGACCGCACAACGATGGTTGGCGATTTGAAACGTCTGAACTTGATATTGCTGCTAATCAAAATCAATGGCCAAGCTTTGGTGGTAAAATTGACTACAACAATGGCCGCATTACGACGCAATGGCGTGACTTTCCACTGGCATTATTAAGTGATGTAGCGCCTTTGCTCCCCTTTGAGCAAACTAAAATTGTTGAGCAGCTATTGCTAAAAGGCTCAGTTTCAGACCTTTATGTGCAATATCACAACCCAGAAGATTATTTCTTTACTACCTCAGTGCGCGATTTGTCATGGCAGCACTATAATGGCATTCCTGGGGTGCAAAACTTATCGCTCACGCTGGTAGGCGATCAATCAGCAGTTAAGTTGTCAGTTCAAGGTAATGAAGATTACATCATGACAGGCGAGCTGTTTACGCGTGCTATTCCGTACAAGCAATTAACCATTAACCTTGATTTTCTTAAACAAGCGCAAGGCTGGAGACTCGAAAGTGACACTATTTGGTTAGATAATGATGAGCTGACCTTCGCCGCAGAGTTTTCACTTAATTTATTTGAGCAAAGCGAACTTAGTTTATATGCAGAGATGCAGGGGCCAGAAGTACTTAAAGCGCGTCATTATTTTCCACGAGGTTATATGCCGCAGGGCACAATTGATTACCTCAATCGTTCACTGCGAGGCGGTAAAATAGATGTGGCAAAAGTGTTGTGGCAAGGTAAGTTAAGTGACTTCCCATATCAAGAACACAACGGCCGCTTTTTAGTTGACGCTAAAGTGACCGACGCAACATTTAACTTTAATCAATCGTGGCCAGATATTACTAAACTTGAAGCTGATTTAATTTTTTCAAATGAACGCATGGACATTGTATCGCAGCAAGGTGTACTTGCTGGATTGCAGTTAGGTAACGGCGTTGTTGTTAGTATTGACGACTTATCACACGCAAGTACGCTAAATGTTGATATTGAAACACAGCAAAAAGCACAAGAATTACAGCCTTTCTTTGCGGCCACACCACTAAAAGACTCTATTGGTGCGGTACTTGAAACCGTGCAAGGGCAGGGTAAGGTACTTGGTAAAACACGCATTCAAGTACCGTTAAGTAAAGGCGAAGTGAGCGTAAGCGGTTCTGTTGACCTTAAAAATACCCCGATTTTTATTGCAAAGCCGGGTATTCCTTTCGATCAGGTGACCGGTACTTTAATCTTTAACAACAGCGATATTCAGCTCAAAAATGCGACGGCTAGTTGGCTTGATATGCCGTTTAAGTTTAATTTGCAAGGCAAGCAGCAAGGCGAAAACTACGACCTGTCAGTGACAGGTGATGCCAGCTGGCAAGTGAGTGACATTGTTAAGCATACGCAAGGCATTATGAGTGGTTACATGAGTGGTGTTGTGCCGTTTGATATTGCGTTTAATATGCAGCTAAAGCCGCAAGGGTTTAATTATACTGCCAGTGCATCGTCAGATTTAATTGGCTTAAGTACAGCATTACCAACGCCATACAGTAAAAAGCGTGATCAAGTATGGCCACTTACCTTAAATGTAAGAGGCGATGAAATCTCGAACTTGATCACCGCCAATATTAATCAGCAACTCTATTTTAATAGTATTGTTGATAATCGCTTAGGTAAGGTAAGTAATGCACACTTGATCGTCGGTGAAAATGATCTTGGTATTAACGCCAGTGGTTTCGATGTGACGGTAGCCCTTTCAAAAGCCGATATCGTGGAGTGGATCCCGTTTATTGATCATTTGGTTGCTACACCAACCGAGTCGAATTCGGATCATCAAGTATTTCCTAAGTTAAAAGAGGTAAATGCCAATATCGATTATGCGACACTATCGGAAATTGAATTTAATGATCTTGAGATAAACCTTAGCGCATTAGCGCAGTCTACCCAGCTGAAAATTAATGGTAAAGAAGTACGCGCAGAAGTGAGTATACCGCGTATTCTTGCGCAGCGACCTGTGTTTATTGAAGCTGATTATTTACGGCTTAACTTTAAACCTGAAGAAACAGAGCCACAACCTAGTGCTGGTTTAAAGCCAATTGATGACTTTGGTAGCCCACAAGATAATGAATGGTTAACCCATTTACCGGCGATTCGATTTAACTGTGCCGATTGTAAAGTGGATAGCTATCAGTTAGATAAGCTTGCGCTCGATTTAGATCCGGCTGATAACGGTTTGCTGATCAGTAAGTTGACTGTCGATAAAGGCAAGCACTTATTTATCGGTGAAGGCAGCTGGCAAAAACAAAAAACTAACTTAAGCGGTAAACTAGTAAGTAAGGATATCGGAGAGCTAACCGACGAATTCGACCTCACCAGCTCAATTAAAGAATCTAACGCCGAAATTGATATTGATTTGTACTGGTATGGTACGCCTTATCAGTTTAATACGCAGTCGCTTTCTGGCGATTTAAAGTGGCGCTTAGGCGATGGCTATATTACCGATATTAGCGATGGTGGAGCACGTGTATTTTCATTGTTAAGCCTAGATTCGTTAGTGCGTAAGCTAAAGCTGGATTTTAGAGATGTATTTGCCAAAGGGTTTTTCTACAACAGCATGCAAGGCAGTATGCAGGTTGATAAGGGCGTGGCGTATACCAAAGATACTGAGCTAAATGGTGTGCCTGCAGATTTAACCATTAAAGGTTATGCAGACCTTAATACGCATAAAATTGATTACACCATGTGGGTTGCGCCAGAGGTGACTTCAAGCATTCCAGTAATTGTTGCTTGGATGGTAAACCCTGTAACAGGTTTAGCTGCACTTGCGATAGATAAAGTGTTGCATTCAGCGCGCGTTATTTCTGAAATTGAATACACCATTACCGGCACCTTTGAGCAACCAGTTGTTACAGAAAAAGGCAAGAAGAGCCGTGAAATTGAAATTCCACAATCGACTTTGCCTGGTACACCCAAACAAGATGTGTTGCCAGCTGAAAAGAAAATAGTGCCGCTAAGTGATGCAACTATGCCAAATGAGCAATCTAAAGTTGATAAAACAGAAGGTCAAAATCAATGATTGTTGTTTTGCAATGGACGGTAAGTGCTAAACCAAGTAGCAACTTGGATTATTTGCGCCAGCAGTTAGTTGCCTTGCGCGACGAGCATGTAAATGATCCTTTGCTGGTTTGTTTGCCAGAAGGGTTTGCTTGTTTTGATGCCAAAGCCCATGACTTAATGGCGTTTGCCAATAATAGTGCGCCATTTATTGATCAAGTATGTCAGCTGGCAAAACAGTTTAACGTTTGGATAAGCGCCGGCACTATCCCAATCGCCGAAGGGACAAAATATTACGCAGCCTCTTTAATGGTTAACCAGTTAGGTGAAGTGGTTGCACGCTATAACAAAATCCATTTATTCGATGTGGATGTTGACGATGCAAAGCAAAATTATCGTGAATCTAATACCACAATCGCCGGCAAAGACTTAGTCGTAGTTGACACACCGTTTGGTAAAATCGGCTTAACGATTTGTTATGATATGCGTTTTCCGGGCTTGTTTGGCGCACTTAGAACTTTAGGTGCAGAGATTATTTTAGTGCCATCGGCATTTACCGTACCTACTGGCAAAGCACATTGGTTGCCGTTGCTACAAGCGCGAGCGATTGAAAATCAAGTATACCTAGTTGCTGCTGCTACCACAGGCACACATGACAATGGCAGACAAACGTATGGTCATAGCGTGATTATCTCACCTTGGGGTGAGATAGAGGCGATGTTAGGTGATGAAGCTAACAATATCGTATACTTACCCAATATGGATAAATTGACAGACGTAAGGCAAAAAATGCCACTGTTGTCACATAACCAATTTAATTATGAGTTTAAACATGAGCAATAACGTAGAACAGCATTTACTAGCGCAAAGCGGCCTTTCACGCCAAGATTTGCTCGATAGTTTGTCTTTAATTCAAGAACACCAAATTGATTATGCTGACCTGTATTTTCAATCAAGTCATCATGAATCTTGGGTACTCGAAGACGGCATTGTTAAAGATGGTAGCTACAACATTGAGCGTGGGGTTGGTGTGAGAGCTGTATCTGGTGAAAAGACCGGCTTCTCGTATTCTGATGCAATTAATAAAAATGCTATTACACAGGCGGCTTTGGCAGCACGAAGTGTTGCTGATAAAAATAGTGCAGCCCTAAACACCAGCAAAATCCAGGTAGTGGAGCTTGATAAGAATATTATTCAGCCGATTATGCCAATTAGCAGCTTAACGGATGGCGAAAAAATTGATTTGTTAAAACAAATTGATGCGTATATTCGCAAAATTGCGCCAAATGCATCGCAAGTTGTGTGTTCAATGGCAGCGGTTTATGAAGAGGTGCTTATTGCCGCGAGTGACGGCACATTTGCAACAGATGTGCGCCCGCTTATTCGTTTAAACGCATCGGTACTACTTGAGCAAGATGGCAAGCGTGAGCGTGGCAGTGCGGGTGGCGGTGCGCGTTTAGACTATGGTTATTTTTATGAAATGGTTGATGGCAAACCACGTTGGATGACTTATGCCGACGAAGCAGTGCGTTTAGCAAATGTTAACCTTGCCGCAATTGAAGCGCCTGCGGGCACTATGCCTGTGGTACTCGGTGGTGGCTGGCCTGGTGTGCTGCTACACGAAGCCGTAGGTCATGGCTTAGAGGGCGATTTTAACCGTAAAGGTTCTTCGGCCTTCAGTGGTAAAGTAGGTCAGCAAGTTGCTTCTAGCTTATGTACTGTGGTTGATGACGGTACGCTGGACAACCGTCGTGGCTCATTAAACGTTGACGATGAAGGTGTTGCTGCGGGTTACAACGTGCTTATTGAAAACGGTGTGCTGAAAGGGTACATGCAAGACAAGCTTAATGCGCGTTTAATGGGCGTAGCGCCTACAGGTAACGGTCGCCGTGAATCATATGCCCATTTACCTATGCCGCGTATGACGAATACGTACATGCTAGCGGGTGAAAGTACACAACAAGAAATCATTGAAAGTGTTGAAAACGGTATTTTCGCGACGAACTTTGCAGGTGGCCAAGTTGATATTACATCAGGCAAGTTTGTGTTCTCGGCATCAGAAGCGTATTTAATTAAAGATGGCAAAGTAACGCAACCAATCAAAGGGGCTACCCTAATTGGTAACGGCCCAGACGTAATGCACAAAATTTCAATGGTAGGTAATGACTTATCACTTGATAATGGCGTTGGCGTGTGCGGCAAAGATGGTCAAAGTGTGCCAGTTGGCGTCGGTCAGCCAAGTCTTAAAATTGATGAACTTACAGTTGGTGGTACAGCTGCTTAAATTGTTGCACTGATTTTAGAATACAAAAAAACGCTGCAATTGCAGCGTTTTTTATGAGCTTTATTGTAAGTCGACAGTAATAAACTGTGATGTGACTACGCCACCGGAGCTTGTTATTTCAATCGTTAAGTTCGCGGTAGTTGCATCATCACCTTCAGCGAGCGTATTTTTTAGCGTAAAACCTATCGTATCGCCGCCAAATACATTCTTACTCTTTGCACTTGAGATAGTAATATTAGTATTTAAGTCAGTTTGACTGATTGGATTCGGTGTTCCATTGGTATTACCTACCGTAAAACTTGTTTGACCAACTAGCTCGCCGACATCGGTATTTACACTTACAGTACTACCTTGGGGTAAGGTTTGTAATGCAGTGTCAGCAAAGCTTAGCGAATAAGATTGGCTAGCACCGCGTGCAATGGGTGTTCTAAATATACTTACGTTATCACGGTTACTCGCGACTATAGTTTCGCTAAATTCACCCGGTGTGGTTTCCACTGTTTCATACAATGACCAATAGCTTTTGCCACTTGCCATAATCAGCACCAATGACTTACGCACATTAATTAAGCTTTTTGTTGAGCATAAATTGCCCGAACACTGTGGGCCGTTAAACATACCATCAGCGCTGGCAAATGTTTTATTGTTATCAAAGTCGATAAAAGTTTCGCCTTGGTCGTATTGGTCGTTTTCGTTGTCATCGCGCCATGCTTCCGACATATCGATAAAACCTGATGGTAAATATTCTGCACGACCAAACCCGCTTGATACTTTTTCGTTTTCTACAGCGCTGCCATCTTGATTATCAAATAGATTATTACCATTGGTATCGAAAAAGGTTTCATGGCCAATGGCGGTAGCCAGAATGGTAGATCTGTGGTTAAACACGCGAGGGTTGCTACTTTGCCAAGTGACTGAACATGAACCATTGGTAGTTTGACAGCTTGGCTCTATTTGACCGCCTTCAGTGGTAAAGTTCACTGTAGTGCCATCGGGCACGGGGTTATTAAAACTGTCTGCTAGCCATGCGGTAATCTCACTGGTTACGCCATTTGTATTGTGACTTTCAGGGTTAAGAATTTCTGCGGATAAAGAAATACTGTTTTGATCAGCCAGACCGGTATTAACTGAGAGCAAATCAGATTGACTGATAATCTCGACGCTTTCGCCTGCATCGTTAGTCGTTGTGGCACTTGCGGTAACGCGAACCGGTGTTGGCACAGTACCCGAGATTACTTTGGTACTCACTTCACCTTGTGAGTTAGTAATTGCGGAGGTGGGAGATATTTCTAGACCACCAACATCGGTACTTGCACTAAAATTAACTAGCTGTTGAGCCAGTAAATTTCCCTGTTTGCCTTTCACGCGGAAAGTGATGGTTGAAATTTCTTGTTTGCCTACGCCGCCAGTACCTTTAATCACGATTGACGTCGGATCTGCTGATACAAACTCAATGGCACCGAGTGCTTCGCCAGAGAGGTTTACATCTTGCGTTAAAATAATGTTTTCGCCGTTTACGGTAACGCTTGCGATTATTTGATCTTCATTGCCGTTTGCCCCAGCGCAGTTAATATCTTTGTACGTTGAATTAGCTTCCCCGTTTATTGTGAGAACTTGCTGGTCAATGCTAGCTGTGCCATTAATTACACAGCTGGAGCTAAAATTAACAGCAGTTGGCGTAGTGATTACTTGCTGGTTTTCGTCTACTAATACTAGTGATAGGCCGAGAGTACCGCCTGCCGCTAAATCTACCGAGCCATCGCTTTGGCGCGCAACGCTTAGTTTCAATTGGTTAGCAACAAAATTACCATTGCTGTCAAAGTAACCCGCTTGTACAACTGGTGTATCAATATCATCGGCACTTAATACTTGATAGTTTATTTGCGAACTTACGCTATTACTTTCATCAATTTGGTACGTTGCTACGGCTGTGGCTGCGCCGATAGGACTGTCGGAAGCGAGCGTTAGCTGTACACTGGCATTACCATTTGCGTCGGTTAACCAAGATGCGGCATTAAGTTCACCAATCTCAGCAGTAAAACTAATCGGTACTTGGCTAATTGGGTTGTTGAGGTTGTCGAGCAAATTGGCTTTAAGCGTAATAACTTCGCCTTGCTTAGCATTGTTTACCGCTAAATCGCCAACTAAGCTGGTGAGTGTTACAACAGGCAGTAGCGTTGTTTGACTAGTGTCACGTAAAAACTCAAAGCTTGTGCTAGCGCTCGCATCTTGCGATGTTGCTGTGATGTCAGCTGCGCCAATATCAGAAGGGGTACTGCTGAGTAATACTTGTGCAATGCCATCAATATTGGTTAATTTGCTACTTGGCGACAATGTGCCTAGCGCTGTTTCAAAACTAACACTGGTATTGCTTACGGCTTCGCTATTTTTACTTAGAAAAGCCTGTACACAAAATGTTGACCCAGCAACGAGAGAAGGTGTGGTAAGCGCTTGGCAGTTTTCATCAAGTACCGAAAGTGTCAATAGCGTTGGCGCATTTGGGTCTGGCGGTGTCACTTCATCGTTTTTACCCGATGAGCCATTACACGCTGCAAGCGCAGATGCAGTGAGTAAAATACCAAGTTGCCTTATTGTTCTCATGCTTATCCTTAACCGTTGCTGTTTGTTTTATTAGTGCGTGATTACTTGTTTTAAACACTGAAAAATTTCGCGATAAGCTTTAGCTGGCTTATTTGCTTCTTTTTCTTTTTTTGCTTGGCGTGTTAATTGACGTAATCGCTGTCTATCAAGTTCGGGATATTCTGATACTAACTCATTGATCTTATTGTCGCCAACTTCAATTAACTCATCGCGAATATGTTCAAGTTTATGAAACAACACATTGCCTTGCGCATGCTTGTTTTTCAGAATATCTACCGCTTTAGTGATCTCTTCAATATTTGCCGCTAAGCGTAAACATTTTGCAATGTAGTTTAAATGTCTGCGGTAAGCTTCTGTTTTCTCTTTAAGGCGATCTGCAAGCTCCATCGCTTCAATCAATTCATCATTTAATGGAATTGTTTTACGTTGCTTTTTGCTTAGTCCAGCAATATCGGCACCAAGTCCATGTAACTCTTTGGCATCACGTTTAAGTTCTGCACGTGATACGTAAATAATTTCTTCCTCTGGCGTATCGAAATCAACTTTGTTCTTTTTGGCCATGGTTTCTCCACAAATTAGTAATGTCACGCATTGTTAGTCTGTTTTGAGTGAATCTACCCAAGTCTAATTGCGTAATTTCTTTATATTATACGTGAAAAATCTGTTTCGATGCTCTGCCTTATGACGGTATTTTTGATATGCTTAAAAAAATATTTAAATTTAAACTCATTTTCCTATGCAAGCAGACTCTAACGATCCAATTTTTCAGCGCCTTAATGAAGTTAAGCAAGCGGTGAGCGAAGCGCTCGATTACGCAAAACAGTTAGGCGCAAGCTCTGCTGAAGCGGCAATGTCGAGTACTTCAGGTTTATCTGTTTCAACCCGTTTAGGCGAGCTTGAAACGATTGAATATAACCAAGACGGTGCCCTTGGTATTAGTGTTTATGTAGGAAATAAAAAAGGCTCAGCGTCAACCGCAGATTTAAGCCCTGAGGCGCTAAAAACGGTTGTATCGAAAGCAGTTGAGATTGCTAAATACACATCAGAAGATCCATGTAATGGCATCGCTGATAAAGAGTTGCTTGATTTTGCTCCGCAAGATCTTGATTTGTAT
Organism: Pseudoalteromonas sp. XMcav1-K; assembly: GCF_044005875.1. Taxonomy (NCBI): domain Bacteria; kingdom Pseudomonadati; phylum Pseudomonadota; class Gammaproteobacteria; order Alteromonadales; family Pseudoalteromonadaceae; genus Pseudoalteromonas; species Pseudoalteromonas sp. XMcav1-K. The sequence continues at coordinate 106,932 of NZ_JBIPJE010000038.1, forward strand.
CACCCTTGGCAAGTAACCGCTGAGCAAGGAATTGACTTGTGTAAACAAGCTGAAGCGGCGGCAATGCAGTTTGATAGTCGTATTAGTAATTCAGATGGCGCTAGTTTTTCTAGCCACAATGGTCTGCGTGTATATGGCAATAGCTATGGTCAATTAGTGGGATTTCCGCGCAGTCGTCATAGCATTAGCTGTATGGTGATTGGCGAAGAAAATGGCATGATGCAACGCGATTCAGCGTATACCATCGCACGTAAACAAGAAGGGTTAAGTAGCGCTGAAAGTGTTGGTATTGAAGCGGCAGAAGAAACAATCGCACGTTTAAATTGTCGTCGTATTCCAACGGGTAAGTATCCGGTTGTGTTTCGCGCTGATATCGCCAGCTCGCTATTTGGTCATTTAGTTTCAGCCATTGGTGGTGGTGCACTTTATCGCAAATCGAGTTTCTTGCTTGATAGCTTAGGTAGCCAAGTGTTTAGCGATAAAGTGAATATTCAAGAGCGTCCGCATATATTAGGTGGCTTAGCATCTTCTGCTGTAGACAGTGAAGGGGTTAAAACCATAGATCGTGAAATCATTAAAGGTGGTGAGTTACAAACTTACTTATTAGCAAGTTATGCATCACGCAAACTTGGTATGCAGGCAACAGGTCATGCTGGTGGTATTCACAACTGGTTAGTAGAAGCTTCACATCAAGATTTAAAAAATGTGCTTAATGAAATGGGCACAGGTTTGTTAGTAACTGAAGTTATGGGTCAAGGTGTTAATATTGTTACCGGTGATTATTCACGCGGTGCAGCTGGCTTTTGGGTAGAAAATGGTGAAATTCAATACCCAGTAAGTGAAGTTACCATTGCCGGAAACCTGAAAGACATGTTCTTAAAAGTGGCGGCAATTGGCGGTGATGTTGATGTGCGCGGCAGCATTCAAACTGGCTCAATTTTGATTGAGAGTATGTCTATTGCCGGTGAGTAGTCGGCCTTAATTACGACACCTTACCAATATTGCTCCACGGTAATATTTCCAGGCTTTGCGCGGCGATTTCGCGTAAAGCCTAAATCTAATAGTAATTGCGTTGTTTCTTTGACCATTTCTGGATTTCCACAAAGCATAAATTGACTGTTTTGTGGCGTTGGCGTTACTTCAACATGGCTAAACAACTCACCTGAGGTTATCGCATTAGTAATGCGACCTTGCAGCCCATCGGGCCACTCCTCTTGACTGATAACGGGCACAAACGTCAGTGGATGATTGCTACACAGGTCGCAAATTTGCTGCTGATAAACTAAGTCTGTGTGATTACGTACCCCGTGAACAAGCACAACATGTTTATACTTTTGCCAAATCGCACCATCACCTAGCATAGATAAAAAAGGCCCAATCGCCGTGCCTGTCGCTAATAGCCATAATGTGTCAGATTCTGGCACCTCATCTAACGTAAAAAAGCCAGAGGCTTGCTCAGCAATTTGCAATGTATCCCCTTTTTTTAAATCCGAAAGCGGCGGTGAAAGTAATCCGTCTTCCACAGTAACCAGTAAAAACTCGTGAAGGTTATTGTTTGGCGGTGTATTGACGAAAGAATATGCACGGGCGACTTTTTTATCTTCAATTGTCATTGCAAGTTTAGTAAATTGCCCTGCTTTATAACTTGGTAATGACGCAGACACGGTTAAACTAAATAGCTTGTCGTTCCACCACTTGATATGAGTAACTTGTCCATCAATCCAATTTGCCATAATTTGCTCTCAACATTTATTTGGGGCTACTTTAACTGTGGCAGCTGCGCTGAGAATTTCAATCTAGTGGAAAGAATTTTATTGAGGAAATAGTATGTTAGGTGAAGTGGCAGCGTTAGCTGCGGCTTTTTTTTGGGCTTTAGCAAGCCTGCTGTATGGTCGCTTTAGTCATCACTTTAGTGCCTTGCAGCTTAATTTGGTTAAAGGTGTTATTGCTGCATCATTAATGTTGCTTACGCTGCCTTTACTGCCAAATGTGGAATTTTCTTTATCGCCTGAGCATATAGGGATTTTGTTATTTTCAGGTGTGATAGGTATTGCTATTGGTGATAGTGCTTATTTTGCGTCATTAAAGCGCATAGGCGTAAATAAAACTCTCTTGCTTGAATCAATCGCTCCGCCACTTTCCGGTATTTTAGCGGTATTTATACTTGGAAGCTTATTAACTTGGCAGAGTTGGTTAGGAGTGTTGGTAACGACCTTTGCGGTAGCCTTAGTGGTAATGCAGCCTGAAACCCATACCCAAAAAGTGAATGCAGCTGGCATAGGGTTTGGTTTATTAGCCAGTGTTTGCCAAGCCTCGGGCGTGGTGATTTCTCATTATGCCCTTGTTGCTGGCGATATTGAGCCGTTACTAGGAGCAGTACTTAGACTACTTGCGGGTGTGGGCGTGCTGCTTTTAACCCTTGTACTGATTAAACGACAACAGTTAGCCCAGCTAGTTACTGGTTTTTCAAAAATGGCACAGCGTGAGTTTGTATTACTATTACTTGCCATTGTGGTGGGGACCTTTTTAACGCTTTGGTTGCAGCAAATTGCACTTAAATATGCGAATCCGGCTGTAGCGCAAACGTTAATTGCCACATCACCTTTATTTATTTTATTGTTTTCAATTTTAAAAGGGCAAATCCCTTCTGGAAAAACGCTGTTTGGCACTGTGCTTGCGGTTGGCGGGATTTCGTTGTTTTTTATTTTCCGGTAATTAGTATGAAAAAAATGCTGTGAAGAAGATATATAAATAAAAAAGGTGGCAAGGCCACCTTTTTCTAGCGTTAATAAATAAACCGCCGTTTATTTATTTGTAGTCTCAAGAGGCGTAAAGATCGCATTATTTTCAATCATTTGTTGCGTACGATCTTGTGGCATTTTAAGAGGCTCCCCAACAACTTGTTTAGCCGTTGTTGATGTCTTTGGTGCATAGCTTGCAGCAATTGGTGGGCAGCTGCCTCGTTCGATGTGGTAAAGCGCAGCTGATAGCATGCCTTCTGAAATATCACCGAGTGGACGAGTTAAGTCATCACTTACCGTACAGCCGCGCACTTCGTTTTGGAAGTTAGGATTTTGCTTAGGAATTAGTCCATCAGAGTACTCACCAAAACCTTTATCATTTACACCGCTAAACTGAATTGTGAAATAGGTTGTACTGCAATTATCGGTTGGAACAAAGCCATAAGGCTTACCACATGTTTGGCCACCAATTAATACAACATCTAAATCAATACCTTTTAAGCCGTTAATTAGTGCTTCACTTGCTGAACAAGTTGAATCACTCGATAACACGTATACCTTATTTAGGCCTACGGTTGGTAAATCGATATTAGTTAAATTACCGTTTTGCCAATCAATTTTTTTATCATAGAAGCCGATAGTTTCATCATTAGACCATTTGCCATTGTACTTAAGCGTATAATAATCTCGGTTTTGCGTATTCACATCACCGGCAATCATATAAGCAAGCTGTGAAGAAAGCGCGAGCAAACCACCGCCGTTGTATCTTAAATCAACTACCAACTCGCTAACATTTTGGTTCCTAAATTGGGTGAACTTGTTGATTAGATCATCTTGCGCGTCGCTGATATTAAATGTATCGAATTGAATATAGCCAACCGTTTTACCTGCATGGACAAAGGTATTGGTCGCTTTAACTGGCGAAAGATCATAACTACCAGATGTCACTGTAATGGTCCTTTCTGCGCCAAATACATCTTTTACCGTGATGTCATGACTTTGACCATTATTTGTCGGAAACAAACCGGCATTAAGTGTGTCAACATCATTGCCATTTAAGAAATCAGCACCATCCACTTTGATGATTTGATCGCCACGTATAAAGCCTGCTGTATCTGCAGGTGAACCTGGTTCAATAGTTGCCACATATAATGTGCGTGGAAGCGTGAAACGACCTTCTGCATCGAGGTTACGCGCTTGCCAGCGAATGCCATATCCTGAAGATGCACTACCTTGCGTGCGCTTACGGTACTCAGCGGTATCTTGTGCGAAGTGGAAATTATCTTTATCTGCCCCTGAGCTGGTTTTGGCAAAGGTTTTAAGTACGTCGAAATAAGCCTGTGGTGTACTGTAATTGGCAGGATCGACATCTTCAACTTCATCGAACCAGAGGTATGATTCATGATTCCAAGAACGTAACCACATTTTTTCATCTGTGAGTGTACCAGCACGATCTTTATATACTTCATTGGTATAAGGATCAGACCCCGTACGAACAACGGCACATTTATTTGCAAATATCTCTTTTGCTTTAAATTCACCGGCAACCCATGAATTATCGCCGCCACCAATACCATTATCTGGGTCTACGTCTGAGCTTGAATCACTATTACAGGCTACTAACATCGACATTGATAACGCTAAGGTAATTCCTTTTTGCAATTTACTGAACTTCATAAATATTTCCTTAAATAAGATCGCAATTTATCGTAACAAAATATCAGAGGGTCAAAATAACAACAACTTTTTACAGTTAAAGTTTGTAAAAGCACTATCTGTTATGCGTATGCTTTATTTTCTTAAACCATAAATATTCGATCGCTTTTTGTGCAAAAAGTTTTAATGCTAGGCTAGTAAAGGCTTGATCTAAGATCTCTCTCCACATTTTTCCACTAAATTCATTAACTTTGCTCTAGCCCTTATCAATAAAGGGCTAGCGAGAAAAATATTATTGTTACAATTCTTGACAAATACCTGTGTCAAGCCCTAGACTCTAACGTTGTGGAGAAAAGTGGTAAAAAATGGATCTCAGTGGATCGGCACTAATAACAAAATGGGAACGCTTACATGTTTCGTGGCGCACATGCAATTAACCTCGACGACAAAGGACGCTTGGCAATACCAACCAAGTTTCGTGCTTTATTGCAGGCAGATTGCGAAGGCCAGTTAGTGTGCACGATTGACTTAAAAGATCCCTGTCTTTTGTTGTATCCGCTAAGTGAATGGCAAGAAGTTGAGCAAAAACTGAGTCAGTTATCGAATATGGTTGAAGCGGAACGCCGCGTTAAACGTATTTTACTTGGTAGTGCGATGGAATGTCAGCTTGATAAAAACGGCAGAATTTTATTGTCATCTCCACTCCGAGCACATGCAGGGCTCAATAAAAAATTAATGTTAGTTGGTCAACTCAATAAGTTTGAGCTTTGGGATGAAGATACTTGGAATGAAAAACTACAACAAGATATCGCCCAAGAACAGCAAAAAGATCTGACCGTTAGCGAACGACTACAAGATTTCAATTTTTAATAATAGGCGCCCTATGTCTCAAAGCCAACAGCATATTTCCGTGTTACTCGACGAAACGATCGAGGCTTTAGATATTAAGCCAAACGGTATTTACATCGATGGTACCTTTGGTCGAGGCGGTCATTCGGGCGAAATTCTAAAACGCCTAGGTGGCCAAGGGCGACTCGTTGCGATAGATCGCGACCCAACGGCAATTGAAGCGGCGAAAAAGTTTGCCGATGATGCGCGCTTTCAGATTGTGCATGATCGCTTTTCAAATATCCGCCAGGTAGCTGAAAACCTCAACTTGTTAAATCAGGTTGATGGTATTTTGCTAGATATTGGTGTTTCAAGTCCGCAGCTTGATGAAGCAGACCGTGGTTTTAGCTTTATGCATGATGGTCCACTGGATATGCGTATGGACCCGAGTTCTGGCCGCAGCGCAGCGCAGTGGTTGGCAGAAGCGGAACTAGAAGACATCACTTTTGTTATTAAGAAATATGGTGAAGAAAAATTTGGCCGCCGTATTGCGACCAAAATTATTGAAACGCGCGATGAGCATCCAATCACAACGACTAAGCAACTTGCAAAGTTAGTTGATGAAGCAGTACCAGTAAAAGATAAGCACAAACATCCAGCAACACGTACGTTTCAGGCAATTCGAATTTATATCAACAGCGAGCTTGAAGAAATCACCACAGCTTTACAAGGCTCGCTTGATGTACTTAAGCAAGATGGCCGTTTAGCGGTAATTTCGTTCCATTCACTCGAAGATCGCATTGTTAAGCAATTTATTAAAAAGCAAAGCAAAGGCGAAGCAGTACCGCGAGGCCTTCCGCTTACTGATGAACAGTTAAAACAAAACCTAACGTTAAAAGCGATAGGTAAGGCTATTAAACCGAGCGAGCAAGAAATAGCTCGCAATAGCCGTGCGCGCAGCTCCGTACTTAGGATCGCTAAGAGGTTGTAGTGGCTAGTAAAAATAATACACGTCAGCCAAACCTGTTTATCGAGATCACTAAGGGACTTTTTAGGGAGAAAGTCACATTGGGGCTGCTTTTTTCTATTTTTGCTTCGGCATTTGCCGTAGTGATGGTTACCGATGCGTCGCGTGCGGAAGTGATCAAACAAGACACGTTATTACAACAAAAAGATGAATTAGATTTGGCGTGGGGCTATTTGGTTGTAGAAAGTGAATTCTACGCACAGCATGCCCGAGTTGAAGATATCGCCAAGAAAAAACTTGATATGAAACGACCAGAACGCAAGGATGAAAAGCTGGTGGTATTACCATGAAACGACATAGTACTAAACCAAAACAAGGCAGCTTAATTCGCTGGCGATACTTATTGGTATGTGCCACGATTTTTGCCGTATTTGCAACTCTGGTTGCACGCGCCGCTTACATTCAGGTTATCGAACCTGATTTTGCTGTGTCTGAAAATGATAAACGTACGGTACGCGTAGAAAAGGTTAATGTACAGCGTGGTTTAATTTTAGATCGCCATGGTAACGAACTGGCGATTAGCGTACCGGTAGTAAGTGTTTATGGTGACCCAAAACAACTTGATAAGGCCTTAACAGCCAAGGTTTATAGTCTTGCACGCAAGCATGCGAGAGAAAATCAGCTTGATATTAAACAAGCGGTCAAAGCATTAGATAGTGATCCCGCACGCGTCGCAAAAGAAAAAATTGAAATCTATAACAGCGATTCGCGTTGGCAGGATCTCGCTGAAGTATTACGCCTGCAAAAGCCGTTAATTGATGGAAAACTAACAAGCGACAATACTCGTCGCTTTGTGTATTTAAAACGTCAGGTGACTCCACCGGTAGCACGTTATATTTCAGAATTAAAACTGCCTGGAATTTACCTACTCGACGAATCAAAACGCTTCTACCCAGCGGGTGAAGTCACTGCGCACGTACTTGGCTTTACTAACATCGATGGTGAAGGCATCGAAGGCATTGAAAAACTTTATAATGAAGCGTTAACTGGTGAAGCGGGTAAACGTACCATTCGCAAAGACGCACAAGGTCGAGAAATTGAAATTCTTGATGAACGTGCGCGTATTGAACCTGAAAATATCCAACTGAGCATTGATCAGCGCATTCAATCACTGGCTTACCGTTCTTTAAAATCAGCGGTGCTGAGTTATAAAGCAACATCGGGTAGCGCTATGGTTGTTGATGTAACGACTGGTGAAGTTTTGGCTATGGTGAATAGCCCGTCGTTCAATCCAAATAATTTAAAAGATGCGGCGCCACATAAACGCCGTAACCGCGCAATTACCGACTTATTTGAGCCTGGCTCAACGTTAAAGCCTATTTCGGTTTTAGCTGGACTGGAATATGGCACCATCGATTTTGATACTGTGATAAAAACCAAAGGGTGGATGCGTGTTGGCGGTAGTATTGTTACTGACGGCAAGAACAATGGCCCAATGGATCTGCGCACAATTTTACAAAAATCGTCAAATGTGGGTGTATCAAAAATAGCGCAAACCATGCCTAAGCAAGACTTTATCGGTTTCTTCCAACGTTTAGGGTTTGGTGAAGAAACTGGCACAGGTATGGTTGGTGAAAGTGATGGCTTATTTACACCGCATGGTCGCTGGTCTGATTTTGAGGTGGCAACATTAGCCTATGGCTACCGAATTTCAGTAAGTACTGCGCAAATGGCACGTGCTTATGCGGCTATCGGATCTGGTGGCATTAACCGTCCTCTGACGATTTTAAAACAAGAAGGCAAAGTACACGGTGATCGTGTGTTTGAAGAGCGTAATGCTTTTGCTGTACTAGAAATGATGGAAAGCGTTTTTGAACGCGGCGGTACAGCAAGACGTGTAAAACTGGATGGCTATCGCGTTGGAGCTAAAACGGGTACATCAAAAAAAGCTGCATTTGGCGGCTATGGTGATGAATATGTCGGTTACTTCGCAGGTATTGCGCCAGTATCTGATCCGCGTTTAGCGGTTGTTGTTATGATCAATGAACCGGGCGGTGACGTTTATTATGGTGGTGATGTTGCCGGCCCTGCGTTTTCTGAAATTATGTCGGGATCGCTGCGAATCTTAAATGTTGCACCAGATCTTGAAGCTGTCGCGCAACTAAATCAACGGCGGGACTATGTTACCTATTGATCGCGCATTGCTCGCAATAGGTGAACCTAGCTGCGGCATTAAAACACATAAACTGACTTTAGACAGCCGGGCCATAGCGCCCGGTACTGCGTTTATTGCGATTAAAGGTCATCAACTCGATGGTTCACGTTTTATCGATAACGCTTTGGCAGCTGGCGCTGCGCTGGTACTTGTTGATAGCGAATGTCAATATCAACCAAATCTAGAGAATGTACACGTTATTGATGGCTTAGCGAACAAACTGAGTCTTTTTGCGAGTGCTTTTTATGGCGTGCCGAGTACGCAATTTAAATTAGTTGGCGTTACAGGCACTAATGGTAAATCTACCGTAACGAGTATGATCGCAAATCTGGCCAGTGCACCCGAGCAAAAAACAGGTGTTATTGGTACACTTGGCTGGGGTCAAACCGAAAAGCTTACGCCACTGGCTAACACCACGCCTTCAGCCATTGACCTACAAGATTTATTTTGGCAAATGCGTGACTATGAATTAGTGGCAATGGAAGTGTCGTCTCATGGTTTAGTGCAACAGCGAGTGGCGCATAGTGCATTTGATATTGCGGTGTTTACTAATTTAAGTCGTGATCATCTTGATTATCATGGCACTATGCTCGCGTATGGCGAGGCAAAATTATCACTACTAACCAATTTCTCAACGAAATGTAATGTCGTTAATTTTGACGATGCGCAAGTAAAGCAATGGCTCGCAGAAGGTCGTATTCCTAACCCAGTTCTATTTGGTGAAAACCTGCCAACCGATATTAGCTATCCGTTTGTCTCATTTGATAATGCAAAGTATTCAAAACAAGGCTTATGTTGTGATATTCGCTCGAGCTGGGGAAGCCACAAAGTTACTGTACCTTTGTTTGGTAAGTTTAATTTATATAACTTAACCGCAGCACTCGCGACATTACTGAATTTAACATATGACTTTAATTGGTTAATTGATAAAATTGACCAATTAGATGCGGTAGTCGGAAGAATGCAAGCTTTCAGCGCAGATAATAAACCTACCTGTATTGTCGATTATGCCCATACACCAGATGCCCTTGAACAAGCATTGATTGCATTGTCGGAACATGTTGGCAGCAATATCACGTGTGTGTTTGGCTGTGGTGGTGACAGAGACAAAGGTAAACGCCCACTTATGGCGCAAATAGCTGAAAAGTATGCAAATAAAGTAATTGTTACTAATGATAATCCGCGTACAGAGGATGAAAAAGCAATTACCACAGACATTTTAGCTGGATTTGCAGCTGCTGAACGAGCTGTGGTTGAGCATGATCGCTATCAAGCTATCGCGCATGCGATTGCTACCACCTCTGCTGATGGCATTGTTTTAATTGCTGGCAAAGGCCACGAAGACTACCAAATAATAGGCACTAGCACGCTTCACTTTAGTGACAGCTTAGTTGCACAGCAGATTTTAAAAGGGGAAAGCGCATGATTACGGCTGATCTAAACTGGATTGCAGACGTCTTAGGTGTGTCATACCGCGGCGAAAATGTAGCATTTTCAACAATTGTAACCGATTCAAGAAAATTACAAGCAGGCGAAGTGTTTTTAGCACTTAAAGGCCCAAACTTTGATGGCCATAAATTCGCCCAAACAGCACAAGAATTAGGTGCTAAAGCGCTGATTGTTGAAGTAGAACAAGCTGTCGATATTCCTCAGTTTATCGTTGAAAACTCTCGTCTTGCATTAGGCAAATTAGGCGCTGCTGTAATGGCTAAAGTAAGCCCTAAAACTGTTGCGATGACGGGAAGTGTAGGTAAAACCACAGTTAAAGAAATGACCGCAGCGATTTTATCGCAGCTTGGTGAAGTACTGGCGACCGATGGCAATTTTAATAACGATATTGGTGTACCACTTACGCTGTTGCGATTAGAAGAAAAGCACCAGTATGCAGTGATTGAGCTGGGTGCAAATCACCTAGGTGAAATTGCCTATACCACTGATTTAGTAAAACCGCATGTAGCGGCGATTACCAATGTGGCAGAAGCGCATTTAGAAGGTTTTGGCGATCTATTTGGTGTAGCACGTGCAAAAGGCGAAATTTTCCTAGGCTTACCTGAAAACGGTGTGGCAGTGGTTAATGCTGATAGTGAGTTTATTGACTATTGGTTAGCACGCCTTGAAGACAAACAGGTAACTCAGTTCTCAGCCACACAGCACAAAGATATTTGGGCTGAAAACATAATATTAGATGATTTTGGTCGCGCAAGCTTTGACCTTGTTTATAAAGGCGAAGCGGTGCGCGTTGATTTGCCGATTCCAGGTTCACACAATGTCACTAACAGTTTAGTTGCTTCAGCGCTGGTACTTCCGCTGGGCGTTAGTTTAACACAAGTCGCTTCGGGCTTAAGTAATATGCCGCAGGTAAAAGGGCGCGTGAATATTATTGAGGTCTCGCAAAAGCTAACTCTTATTGATGATAGCTACAATGCTAATCCAGGCTCGGTTCGTGCAGCAATTGACCTGTTAAGCGGTATTAACGGCAAAAAAATACTGGTTTTAGGTGATATGGCTGAACTTGGTGAAGATGCACGTGTCTATCATCAAGAAGTAGGTGAATACGCCAGAGACAAAGGCATAGACCATGTATATACATTAGGTGTGCTTAGTCAATCGGCGAGTGATGTGTTTGAACAACCTGGCCGCCACTTCTCAACCCGCGAAAAACTTGTCGATGCGTTAAAGCAGGCGTTACTTAACGATGCAGCTAGCGGCAATGAACGTACAACAATTTTGATAAAGGGTTCGCGTAGTTCTCGAATGGAACTACTTGTAGACGAGCTCAATAATAAGAAAGGTGAACAGTCATGTTAATGTGGTTGGCTGAATATTTAACACAATTTTACTCAGGCTTTAACGTTTTTTCGTACTTAACGTTTCGCTCTATTCTAGGTGTGTTAACCGCACTTATGCTGTCACTTTATTTTGGTCCAAAATTGATTCGTCGTTTGCAGCTAATGCAAATTGGCCAAACTGTACGTGATGACGGTCCAGAATCGCATTTGTCTAAATCAGGCACGCCAACAATGGGCGGCATTTTGATTTTAGGTTCTATTTTTGCCAGTACATTGTTATGGGCTGACTTAAGTAACCGTTATGTACTAGTTACATTATTTGTTATCGGCTCACTTGGTGTAGTGGGGTTTATTGATGACTACCGTAAAGTAGTACGCAAAAACACTGACGGTCTGATTGCGCGTTGGAAATACTTTTGGCAGTCGGTAATCGCTTTAACTGCCGGAGCATTTTTATTTTACAGTGCTGCGTTACCACAAGAAACTGCGCTTGTTGTACCTTTCTTTAAAGAAGTAATGCCACAGCTTGGCTTGTTTTACATTGTGATGGCTTACTTTGTAATTGTTGGTACATCAAACGCCGTTAACTTAACCGATGGATTAGACGGTCTAGCTATTGTACCTACGATTTTAGTTGCCGGCGCATTTGCATTTATTGCGTACGTAACCAGTAACGTTAATTTTGCCAACTACCTACATATTCCTTATATCCCAGAAGCGAGTGAACTAGTTGTTCTGTGTACTGCGATTGTGGGGGCGGGTTTAGGTTTCTTATGGTTTAACACATATCCAGCGCAAGTATTTATGGGCGATGTAGGTTCGCTTGCGCTAGGTGGTGCACTTGGCATTATCGCGGTATTAGTACGACAAGAATTGGTACTCGTGATTATGGGTGGTGTTTTTGTAATGGAAGCACTATCGGTTATTTTGCAGGTGGGCTCATACAAGTTACGCGGCCAACGTATATTTCGCATGGCACCCATACACCATCACTATGAATTAAAAGGTTGGCCAGAACCACGGGTAATTGTACGTTTTTGGATTATTTCGGTGGTTTTAGTTTTAGCCGGTTTAGCAACATTAAAGCTGAGATAAATGAATTATTTAGACGAACTTAAAAACAAAAAAATTATTGTGCTTGGGCTGGGTGTATCCGGTCTGAGTACAATGCGTTTTTTCGCTCGTAAAAATATTGCGTTTAGCGTTGTGGATAGTCGTGATTTGCCACCTAACGCTGATATTGCTACACAGCTTGCAACAGATACACATTTTGGTGCCCTTAATGATACGTTGTTTAAAAACGTTGATTTAATCGTTATTAGCCCAGGTATTGCGCTTTTTAACATGTATATACAAGATGCAATAACCCGTGGTGTAGAAGTGATTGGCGATGTTGAGCTATTTGCTCGGATTAATACCAAAGCTGTGTATGCGGTAACAGGCTCTAATGGCAAGTCGTCTGTGGTTACACTAACGCGCGATGTCTTAAAGCAAGCGGGTTATAAAGTGGCGCTTGCGGGCAACATTGGTACACCGGTACTGGATGTTATTGACCAAGATTACGATTGCTATGTATTGGAGCTATCGAGCTTTCAATTAGAGACAACGCACTCGTTAGTGTGTGAAGCAAGTTGCGTGCTAAATATTAGTGAAGATCATATGGATCGTTACGACAGCCTTGGTGATTATGCTTACGCTAAACAGCGCATTCATTTACACAGTAAACATGTGGTTGTTAATTTTGATGATGCATTAACTCATTGTGAGCAAACGCCAGGTGTTAGTTTTGGTGCGCAACAAGGTGATTATACGATTTCGCAGCAATACTTTAATGTACACGGCAAACAAATGTTGAGTACTGACGAGCTAAAAGTGATTGGGTTACACAACCAATTAAACGCGCTTGCAGTTATGGCGCTGTTAGAAAATCTTAAACTGCCAGTTAATGTATTTAAAACGGCGTTTAATCAGTTTTCAGGGCTTGCTCATCGCTGCCAATTAGTATGTGAAGATAACGGCGTACTTTATGTTAATGACTCCAAAGCGACGAATGTTGGTGCAACACAAGCTGCATTAACAAGCTTAGCTAAAGGTAAAAATATTATTTTATTAGCGGGCGGTGTTGGCAAAGGTGCTGATTTTTCACCACTAAAAGTTGATATTGAAACGACCGTTAAACAGCTTATAACCTTTGGTAAAGATAAAGCTCAGATAGCAGCGTTATGTGAAAACGCAATTCAAACAAATTCGCTTGAAGATGCCGTATTACAGGCGAAGGCTATCGCTGTTTCAGGCGATATTGTATTGCTAGCCCCTGCGTGCGCGAGTTTTGATATGTTTAACAGCTTTGAACATCGTGGCGATGTATTTGTTGAGTTGGTTAACAAGGCGGTGAAATCATGAAGGTGCTTGAGTTTTTAAAAGCGCAATTTCATGTGCGCTCAAATACACTTTACGATATTCCACTTATTTATTGCATGGTTATTTTGGCTGGTGTTGGTTTTATCATGGTAACTAGCGCGTCGATGCCAACTGCAATTCGTATGTTTGATAACCCCTTCCATTTCACCATTCGCCACGTGGTGTATTTAGTGTTGAGCATGAGTTTGTTGATGATCTCAACCAGCTTACCGATGAGTTTTTGGAAAAAGGCCAATTTACCGCTGTTGCTGGCAGGTGTACCTATGTTGATCGCGGTACTGGTTATTGGTCGTGAAGTAAACGGTTCAACGCGCTGGATTGGTTTAGGGCCGATTAATATTCAAGTATCTGAAGTTGCTAAGTTATTTTTCTTTTGTTATCTCGCTGGTTACTTGGTTCGCAAAAAATCTGAAGTGCAAGAAAACTTAAAAGGCTTTATTAAACCACTAGCTGTATTTACGGTTTATGCATTTTTGATTTTGATGCAACCCGATTTAGGTACAGTAGTAGTAATGTTTGTTACAACTGTGGGTTTGCTGTTCTTAGCGGGCGCACGTTTGTGGCAATTCTTTGCTTTGATGATGGCAGGTGTTGGCTTAGTAGTATTGCTGATCGCCAGTTCACCTTATCGTCGTGCACGTATTACTGGCTTTATGGATCCTTGGGATGACCCGTTTGGCAAGGGGTATCAATTGGTTCAGTCGTTAATGGCATACAGCCGTGGAGATTGGTTTGGTCAAGGGTTAGGCAATAGTGTGCAAAAACTACAATATCTGCCTGAAGCGCATACCGATTTTATTTTTGCGATTTTAGCCGAAGAGACCGGGTTTATCGGCGTATTGAGCGTTTTAACTGTGTTATTTGTGCTGATTTTTAGAGCGCTAAATATTGGCTTTAATGCCCTTAAAGCTGGTAAAGACTACGAAGGTTATTTGGCGCTAGGTATCGCAATTTGGTTTGCCTTTCAAAGTATGGTTAACGTTGGGGCGAGCGCGGGTATTTTACCTACCAAAGGCCTTACTTTGCCGTTCGTATCGTATGGTGGTTCAAGTTTATTAGTAATGACGGTTGCAGCCGGCATTTTATTGCGTGTTGATTTTGAGGTGAAAATGGCGACAAAACAAGCCACTGTAAGAGGGCGAAAATCATGAGTAAGAAAATAATGATTGTCGCTGGTGGCACAGGGGGGCATATCTTCCCCGGGATCGCCGTAGCAAATTATCTGCAAGAGCAAGGTTGGCAAGTAGTGTGGTTAGGCACCTCCGACCGAATGGAAGCGGATGTTGTACCGCGTCACGGCATTGATATTCGCTACATTGATGTTAAAGGGGTGCGCGGTAATGGCATTATGCGTTTACTAAAAGCGCCCTTTATGGTGGCGAAAGCGATATTGCAAGCACGTAAAGTGATGAAACAAGAAAAGCCAAATGTATTACTTGGCATGGGTGGTTATGTTACAGGGCCTGCTGGTGTAGCAGCAAAGTTACTAGGCATTCCGGTACTAATTCATGAGCAAAATGCGGTTGCTGGCCTTAGTAACAAGTTGCTTGCCAAAATTGCAAATCAAGTGATGGCGGCGTTTCCTTCGGCATTTGATAGTGCAAAATGCAAAATTATCGGTAATCCCGTTCGCAGCAGTGTTGCAACAGCTCAAGTAGAGAAAGACAGCGAATGCTGCAATATTTTGGTGGTTGGCGGCTCGTTAGGTGCAAAAGTATTTAATGATCAATTACCTGATGTGTTTAAAACGCTGGCACAAGAAAGTAAATTGGCTATTTTCCATCAGACTGGTAAAGGTCACTTGGCGGAAGTAACCAAACGTTATGAAAAAATGGCGCTTAACGCACAGGTGAACGAATTTATTCATGATATGGATAAAGCTTATGCGTGGGCAGATATTGTTGTATGTCGCGCAGGCGCGTTAACGGTAAGCGAAGTTGCTGCCGCGGGGAAAATGGCTGTATTTGTGCCATTTCCATATGCCGTTGATGATCACCAAACTGCAAACGCCAATTACCTTGTAGCGCAACAAGCTGCGTTACTCATTCAGCAAAAAGATATGACGCAAGACGACTTGGTTGCCTTGCTAAAACCCTATGTTCAAGATAAGTCACGGGTATTAAAAATGGCTGAAAAAGCAAAAGCGGCAGCCAAATTAGATGCAACACGCGATGTTGCAAATTTATGTATCGAATTTAGTAAGTAAGAGTAGAACATTGAAAAAAGATAATTTACCTGCAATGAGACGAATCAACACTATCCACTTTATTGGTATTGGTGGTGCAGGTATGGGCGGAATTGCTGAAGTACTATTACATTTAGGCTATCAAATTACCGGCTCAGATATAAACAAAGGCGCAATGACAGAGCGTTTGAGTAAAGCGGGCGCGAACGTTTTTATCGGGCACCGAGAAGAAAATGTTGAGCAAGCAGACGTAGTAGTTGTTTCAAGTGCCATTGATGAAAGTAATCCTGAAATCACTTGTGCCAAAGAAAAACACATTCCAATTGTACGCCGTGCGGAAATGCTGGCTGAGTTAATGCGCTTTAGGCAGGGTATTGCAGTTGCTGGTACGCATGGTAAAACCACAACGACGAGTTTAGTAGCAAGTATTTTTGCCAAAGCCGAACTTGATCCCACCTTTGTGATTGGTGGCTTATTAAATAGCGCGGGTACTAATGCGAAGTTAGGTAGTGGTCAATATCTTATTGCTGAAGCAGATGAAAGTGACGCAAGCTTCTTACACTTAAACCCAATGATCAGCATTATTACAAATATTGAAGCGGATCATATGGATACGTATCAAGGTGACTTTGAAAATATGAAAGACACCTATATTGAATTTATCCATAACCTTCCTTTTTACGGGTTAGCCGTAGCTTGTATAGACGACTCAGTAATTCGCGAGTTATTGCCGCGCTTTAGCCGTAAATATGTGTCTTATGGTGAATCGCAAGACGCAGATTACCGCCTCATTAATTTCTCACAATCAGCTAGCTGCAGTGCCTTTGAAGTTGTATTGCCAAATGGTGAAACACTGGCGATTACCCTGAATTTACCGGGTAAGCACAATGCGTTAAATGCAACAGCGGCAATTGCGGTGGCGTTTGAGGAAGGCGTAAGTGAAAGCGCAATAAAAGCAGCACTAAAAGAATTTGAAGGTATTGGTCGTCGTTTTCAACATTATGGCGAGTTCAATAACGAAGTCGGCAACGTGATGTTGGTTGATGATTATGGTCATCACCCATCTGAAGTCGCCGCAACAATTAAAGCGGCAAAACAAGGTTGGTCTGATAAGCGTTTAGTAATGGCGTATCAACCTCATCGCTTTACGCGCACGCGTGACCTTTACGAAGAATTTGTAGATGTGTTAAGTCAGGTAGACGAATTATTGTTGTTGGAAGTGTACGCTGCAGGTGAAGAGCCTATCGTTGGCGCAGACAGCAAGAGTTTATGTCGTAGCTTAAGACAACGTGGTAAAGAACCGAGATATATCGCAACGCCGAATGAGCTATTCACAGCATTGGCTGACGCGGTAAAAGATAATGACTTAGTGTTAACGCAAGGTGCGGGCAATATAGGTCAATTGGTAAAACAAATTGCTGAAACAGAAATGAATATAACTAAGCTAAAGCAGGTAGCACAATGAGCCAAAAGCAGTATGGTAAAGTCGCCGTTTTATTAGGTGGTAATTCGGCTGAGCGTGAGGTGTCACTCAATTCGGGAAGTGCCATATTAAACGCCCTAATTACCAATGGTGTTGATGCGATTGCATTTGATCCAAAAGAACGAGAGCTTGCTGAGCTTAAAACATTAGGAATCGATCGCGTGTTTATCGCGTTGCATGGCCGTGGCGGTGAAGACGGTACGATTCAAGGTGCACTTGAATTTATGGGCTTGCCTTATACCGGTAGCGGCGTGTTAGGCAGTGCGTTAGCTATGGATAAAGTACGTTGTAAGCAATTGTTCGTTGCTAGCAACTTACCAACCGCTAAATTTACCACGGTTAAGAAAGGTGAAAGCTTTAGTATTGAATCGATTATTAACGAATTTGGTGCGGTAATGGTTAAGCCTAGCCACGAAGGTTCAAGTATCGGTATGGCTAAAGCAAGCACGAGTGAAGAATTAAAAAGTGCGCTTGAAAATGCTTTTAAATTTGATGATGAAGTATTGCTTGAGCAGTGGATCACTGGCACCGAATATACCGTTAGCATGCTTAACAATCAGCCGCTATCGGTGATTGAAATGAAAACACCACGTGGTTTTTATGACTACGAGGCGAAATATAAGTCATCTACTACGAGTTATCATTGCCCAGCTGATTTATCAAACGCCGATACTGCATATTTACAAATGATCGCAACGCAGGCATTTGCGCTTGTTGGTGCTAAAGATTGGGGCCGAGTGGACGCGATGCGTGACCAAAGCGGTGAATTCTATTTGTTGGAAGTGAATACTGTACCGGGCATGACAGAAAAGTCATTGGTACCTATGGCTGCAAAAGACTCAGGTAGAGATTTTGCTCAGTTAGTTTTAGAAATTTTAGATTCGACACTGTAAATGAAAGAAACACTACTTACATTAGCAAATTTAACAAAGCGATTAGTTGCTGCAACTAATTGGTCTTTGCTAATGGGAGTAAGTTTTTTTGTTTTGACCTTGTTTATTACGTGGCAAGGGGTGAATGCCTTAACTGATTACTTAGCAACAGAACAAAATAGTAAGTTGAGCAAAGTATTGGTTCATGGCGATCCTGTATATACAAGTGAACAGGCAATTGTTGATAAGATTAAGTCATTAAAAGTTAAAACATTTTTTGATGTAGATGTAAACCAAGTGCAAAAGAAGTTATTGGAATTGCCTTGGGTAGCAAGTGTATCTGTACGGAAACAGTGGCCAGATACACTACGTGTTTATGTTACTGAGCATCAGGCTGTGGCAATTTGGAATCAAGATTTACTGCTAAATACCCATGGCGACATCTTTCAGGCACCGGCAGAGCAGTTTTTTAACAAGTTACCTATGTTGTATGGGCCTGAAGGCAGTGAAAATGAAGCGTGGAAAACCTTTAAAACATTTAAAGAGTTATTAGCGCTACATGAAATCGGGTTAAGTAGCCTTGCGCTGTCAGAGCGATTTTCATGGAAATTATGGCTAAATAGTGGTGTTAAATTAAACCTAGGACGCAAAGACATTGCGCTTAGAGTGCAGCGGTTTATCGATTTATATCCAGAGATAAAAAACTCGTCGGATAAAGAGGTAGAGTCGATAGATTTAAGGTATGATACGGGATTAGCTGTGAGCTGGCTTCAGCCAGTGCAAGAGCAAACTAAAAATAATAAGGTATAACTAGGGTATGACCAAGGCAGTTGAACGTAATCTCATTATCGGCTTAGACGTAGGAACGTCTAAAGTTGTTGCTGTTGTCGGTGAGGTAACACCTGATAATCAGCTGAGCATTGTAGGCGTTGGCAGTCAAAACGCGAAAGGCATGGATAAAGGTGGTGTTAACGATCTTAATTTAGTGTCTGAGTCGATTCAGCGCGCATTAGATGAAGCTGAATTAATGGCAGATTGTCGCATTAGCTCGGTGTACCTAGGCATATCTGGAAAACATATTCAGTGTCAAAATGAAAATGGTGTAGTGGCGATTAACAACGCTGAAATCACCCATGACGACATCGATAATGTTATTCATATCGCTAAATCTGTCCCTATTTCAGCTGAACGCAAGATGCTGCACGCGTTACCACAAGAATACACCGTTGATATGCAAGAAGGCATTCGTAACCCTCTTGGTATGAGTGGCGTGCGTATGGAAGCGCGAGCGCATATTATTACGTGTTCAAACGATATGGCTAAAAACATTGAAAAATGTGTTGAGCGTTGTGGCTTACGTGTTGACCAATTTATCTTCTCGGCGCTGGCGTCGGGCGATTCAGTTTTAACTGAAGATGAACGTGAGCTTGGTGTTGCAGTGGTTGATATTGGTGGTGGCACTATGGACATTACCATATACACGCAAGGCTCTTTGCGCCATTCGGCGGTGCTACCAGTTGCGGGAAATCAAGTAACTGGCGATATAGCGAAAATATTTCGCACACCTATCTCGCATGCTGAAGCAATTAAAGTACAATATGCCAGCGCACTAAGTCGCTTAGCAAGTCAAGAAGACAGTATTGAAGTACCAAGTGTAGGTGGTAGACCTGCACGTATTATGTCGCGCCATACACTTTCTGAAGTTGTAGAGCCGCGCATGAGAGAGATTTTTGAGTTGGCGATGAAAGAGATTCGTCGCTCAGGTTTAGAAGAACAAATAGCTGCAGGCATTGTGCTGACAGGCGGTACCGCCAAGATGCAAGGTGTTGTTGAAGTAGCAGAAGAAATTTTCCAAATGCCAGTGCGCGTTGGTCAACCGGTAGGGATAGCTGGACTTACTGATTATGTGAATGATCCGTCATTCGCAACGTCAGTTGGGTTGTTGCAGTATGGTCGAACTATGCAGCATAGCCAGAGCAGCCGCACCACAGAATCTGGTAATGGAAATTGGTGGAACCGTTTAACAAAATGGTTTCAAGGGGAGTTTTAAGCTTTTGCCTTGTGAATTTTCATAAGGTAGTTAGTCGGAGAGTTAAACATGTTTGATTTAATGGAACAGCACGGTGAAGAAGCCGTAATTAAAGTAATCGGTGTCGGCGGTGGCGGTGGTAACGCTGTTGAACACATGGTTAAAAAGCAAATTGAAGGCGTAAAATTTATTGCGGCCAATACCGATGCGCAAGCACTGCGTAAATCATCAGCTGATGTAACAGTGCAGCTAGGTACGCAAATTACACAAGGGTTAGGTGCTGGAGCAAACCCTGAAGTGGGCCGCGATTCTGCAGAAGAAGATGCTGAAACGATTCGTAACAGCCTTGAAGGCGCAGATATGATCTTTATTGCTGCCGGTATGGGCGGTGGTACAGGTACAGGTGCTGCACCTGTTGTGGCACGTATTGCTAAAGAAATGGGTATTTTAACTGTTGCAGTAGTAACACGACCTTTTGAATTTGAAGGTAAAAAGCGTGCATCGGCAGCAGAAGATGGCATTAATGAGTTGTCTCAGCACGTTGATTCACTCATTACAATTCCTAACAATAAATTGCTTAAAGTTTTAGGCAAAGGTACGACATTATTAGACGCATTCGCTAAAGCGAACGATGTGTTATTTGGTGCTGTACAAGGTATCGCTGAGTTAATTACTCGCTCAGGTCTGATCAATGTGGATTTCGCCGACGTACGTACTGTTATGTCTGCAATGGGAACTGCAATGATGGGCACAGCGTCAGCGAAAGGCCCTGATCGTGCGCAAGAAGCTGCAGAAGCTGCAATTTCAAGCCCGTTACTTGAAGACGTTGATTTAACTGGTGCGAAAGGCATTCTTGTTAATATTACCGCGGGTATGGACATTGCGATTGAAGAATTTGAAACAGTTGGTAACCATGTTAAGGCATTAGCATCAGAAAATGCGACGGTTGTTGTTGGTGCGGTTATCGACCCTGATATGTCTGAAGAGTTACGTGTGACGGTTGTTGCGACTGGTCTTGGCGGTGAACGCAAGCCTCAGTTTGGTATTGTAGGTGCAGATATCAAAAAAGTGTCTGGCTCTGATACAGCGCAAGCAACAAGCGCTCCGAGCAACGCAACTGCAACACCAGGTGTATTTGTACCAAGTTTTGCACAGTCGGGCAGTGTAGAAATGCCTGAGACTGTTGAACCAAGTGTTCAAAACGAAGTCAAAGAAAGTGCGCCATTAGACAAAAAGCAAGACAAAGCAGATTATTTTGACGTACCAACTTTCTTACGTAATCAAGCTGATTAATAAGATTGTTTGAAAAATAGACATAATTTGGCAAGCTGGTCTTATCTGTGGTAAGATAGCCGGCCGATTTTAACGAATAAGTGGATAGCCTATGATTAAGCAGCGTACCATAACTGAAAAAGTCAGTGCCGTAGGTGTTGGATTACATAAGGGTGAAAAGGTTTCTATCACTCTCCGACCTGCTAGTGCGAATACGGGTATTGTATTTCGCCGAGTAGACCTTGATCCTGTTGTTGATTTTGAAACAACACCTGAGGCCGTGGGCGATACTCAATTATGTACATGCTTAATTAACAAAGATGGCGTTCGCTTATCGACTACTGAGCATTTAATTGCTGCAATTGCAGCATTAGGCTTAGACAATCTAATTGTTGAATTAGATAGCCCTGAAGTGCCAATTATGGATGGTAGTTCATTACCATTTATTTACCTTATTCAAAAGGCTGGCATCGAAGAGCAAAATGCAGCTAAACGTTTTATTCGCATTACCGAAAAGGTGCGTGTTGAAGACGGCGATAAGTGGGCTGAGATTGAACCATATGATGGTTTTCATATCGACTTTGAAATTGCGTTTAACCACCCAGCAATTAATGAAAGTCGCCAACGTATTGGTTTAGACATCACAGCTAAGAACTTTATCGAACAAATTAGCCGAGCACGTACATTTGGCTTTATGCGTGATATCGAATACATGCACGCTAACAACTTAGCACTTGGTGGTAGCATGGATAATGCTGTTGTACTTGATGACTTTAAAGTACTTAACCCTGATGGATTACGCTACCCGGATGAGTTTGTAAAACACAAGATTTTAGACTGTGTTGGTGATTTGTTTATGACGGGTCATAACCTACTTGGTAAAGTAACAGCATATAAATCAGGCCATGATCTGAATAATAAGCTACTTCGTAAGTTGATGGCGACTGAATCAGCTTGGGAATGGGCAACATTTGAAGAGTCTGTCACTATGGCTGCACCAGGTTTAGAAACTGCAACAGCTTAGTTTTTTCAAAATTAATCAAATTAAAAAACGCGACTTAAGTCGCGTTTTTTATTGCCTAAAATAATGTTGTCTAGTGTCGCCATGTGTGTGCATTCTAGTACGTTAAACGCCGTCTACTTGTTAACAGCAGCTAATAAACAATGAGCAGATATGCTTTTTCTATGCTGAAGGTATGAATCTTTATAATGCCAATGATGTTGGCGTTAGGCTGTAAAAGTGAATGTTCGAGACAAACTTATGGTGTATTAACTCATTTAATTAGAAACGAAAGAAGGTAACTTGCTAATAGCTAGATGTTAGATTTTTGAAGTTTAAAAAGGAGTTTTTAAGAAGAAGTGGGGCGACTGACGAGACTTGAACTCGCGACAACCGGAATCACAATCCAGGGCTCTACCAACTGAGCTACAGCCGCCACAAAATTTGAAACACCTTATTTGGTGTGGCGCGCATAATACATAAAAAACATGCCCGTGTGAAGACTTATGTTATGCTTTTAGCTAAATAAATTTAGTTTGCGATTTTGTAGTGTTAAAAAAGACTGTTATTCGTTCAGTTTGGTTAGTAATTGGTTTGGTCAGTTTATTGCTGGGAGTACTTGGGGTTTTTCTTCCGTTACTACCGACCACTCCTTTTGTATTGTTATCAGCATTTTGCTTTTCCAAATCGTCAACGCGAATGCATTCATGGCTATTGAATCATCGAATATTCGGTCAATTAATCACGGATTGGGAAGCGCATGGTGTAATAAGAACAAAAATTAAAGTAATCGCGACTAGCTCCATGTTGTTACTAGTTTCCTACCCATTATTCTTTATTCCATTCCCAATATGGCTGAAAGCGATTGTCGTGATTTGCATTGTAAGCGTTTTGTTGTTTATTTGGAGTAGACCTTCAAAACCAAGTGACAATCAAGTTAAAGATCCGCTTAAACTGTGAAAAGAAGTGACGTAAATTTCAAAAATCTTTATAATTCTTAAAATTACCTAAATCAACGACAAAAGGAATACTCATGGATTCTGCAGCTAAATGGTTGAACGAAAACTCTGATTTACTTTTACATTACGGCTTACAAACTGTAGTCGCGATTGTCATTTTATTAGTGGGCATTCGCGTAGCAAAAGTATGTGAAAAATTAACCAAAAAAGCGATCGAAAAGAAAAAAGTAGATAAAGCGGTTGGTTCGTTTTTAGCAAATATTGTGTACGCACTGGTATTTTCGGCAACAGTACTAATGGCACTTTCTCAAGTTGGTATTGAAACAACATCGTTTATTGCAATTTTGGGTGCAGCGGGTTTAGCGGTTGGTTTAGCGTTACAAGGCTCTCTTTCAAACTTTGCTTCAGGCGTGCTTATTATTATTCTGCGTCCATTTAAATCAGGCGAATTTATCGATGCTGCCGGCCATTCAGGTAGTGTTTCTAAAATCGAGATTTTTTCAACAGAACTGTTAACACCTGATAATAAAACAATCATAGTACCAAACTCGGCGATTATGGGTGGCGCTATTGTGAACTACAGCCGTCAAGCAACCCGTCGTGTTGATATTATGGTTGGTGTTAGCTACGACTCATGTCTGAAGCAAACGCGTGAAGTGCTTGAAAATGTAATCAAATCAAATGATAAAGTACTTAAAGACCCTGCGTTTTTTATCGGTGTTCATACTTTAGGTGACTCAAGCGTCAACTTTGTAACGCGCTCTTGGGCAAAAACTGAAGATTATTGGGCAGTTTATTTTTACCTTCAAGAAAACTTCAAACTTGCATTAGATGAAGCGGGTATTTCGATTCCTTTCCCTCAAATGGATGTTCATTTAAACAAAATTAGCGAGTAATAGGCTGAGATAATGAAATTAAGATATTTAGCGTCAGTTGTAGCAATTGCACTTACTAACCAAGCGATTGCTGACGAAGATAAAACATGGGAAGCAAGTAGCGAGCTTGGTGCCATTATTACCAGTGGTAATACCGAAACGACCACGTTTAAGTTCGGTGCAAATGCTAAACATGACATTGGTAAATGGACCAATGAATACAAGTTAAACGCACTTTATAAAGAAGACGAAGTGACGCTTGAAAGCGGCTTAAAAGATACACAGCGTACTAACGAAAAATATGGTGCAGCGATTCAAGGTAACTACAACCTTGGTGAAAAGCACTCTCATTTATTCGTTGGTTTAACGCACGATAGTGATTACTTTGGTGCATACCGTCACGAAACAGTACTGTCAGGCGGTTATGGTTTTCGTTTGATTGATGAGTCAAATATGACACTTGGTTTTGACTTTGGTCCGGGTTACAAATATTTCCAGTATTCAGAGAAAAACCAAGAGTTTTTCAAAGACGGTCGCCCTAAAGCAGGTGAGCGCGATGATGAATGGATTGCACTAGCTAAAGCTGACTTTAGCTGGACAATCAGCGATAACGCTAAGTTTACCCAACGCGTTAAAGTTGAATCAGGTAGTACCAATACCAAAAGTATTTCTGAAACTGCATTACTGACTAAGATCAACGGCTCACTACAAATGAAAGTTGGCTTTAACGTAACTCACAACTCAGAAGTTGATGCTGATAAAGTAAATACAGATACTGAGACAGTATTGACCTTGGTGTATAGCTTTTAAGTTTCAGGCTTAAACTAAATTGTAAAAGAGCGTTTAACGCTCTTTTTTTTTATGTATGAACTCAGGTAGAATTAAGGGTTGTATTTGAACTGAAATTTTTAAAGGGATCCTGTGCGTTATCTAAAGCTATTTCTTTGCTTGTTAGTCGTATCACTTAGTCAGCCGTCATATGCTATGACTCCGTCACCGCAGCAAATTGAGCAATTTAAAAAGCTGCCAAAATCGCAACAAAAAGCACTTGCTAAGCAGTATGGGATCGATTTAAAACAACTTGATAAATCAAGTAAAGAGGTCGAAGAAGCGCTGCAAGATGAAAGCTTGTTAGTACAACCTCGTTCTGAGGAAGAAGAAAAAACAGAGGAAGAAAAATTCAAGCCGCAAATGGAAGAATTAAAGCCATTTGGTTATGAGTTGTTTGCGGGTGAGCCGATGTCGTTTATGCCAAGTGAAAATGCGGCAATTCCTGATTCTTACATTGTAGGTCCTGGTGACGAATTTCAAATTAATTTTTATGGTAAAGAAAGTGATAGTTTTGAAGTAGAAGTCGACCGTGAAGGACGTCTAACAATTCCAAAGCTTAGCCCTGTTAACGTAGCTGGCTTACAGTTCTCAGAAGTAAAGAATTTAGTAAAAGCTAAAATTGAACAAGAAATAATCGGTGTTCAAGCGTTTGTTTCAATGGGACGCTTACGCTCTATGCGTATATTAGTTCTAGGTGAAGCATACAAGCCTGGTGCGTACAGTGTAACGTCACTTGCATCAGTAACTCATGCATTATTTGTTAGTGGTGGTATTACGGAAATTGGTTCACTTCGTAATATTCAAGTGAAGCGCCGTGGTAAGGTTGTGGCAGCACTGGATTTATATGATCTTCTTACTAAGGGGGATAGCTCAAACGATATCGTACTACAATCTGGCGATGTAGTTTTTATCCCATCAGTTGGTAAGCAAGTAACTGTTTCTGGTTTAGTAAAACGTCCCGCTATTTTTGAACTAAAACAAAACGAAACAGCAAAAGACTTAATTCGTTTAGCCGGTGGTTTTAAGGCTGAAGCATTTCCGCAAAAAACAGTCATCGAACGCTATGCAGGTAATAGTTTTAAAACTGTATTAACAAAGGATTTCTCAAACACTGAAATTAATTATCAACCGCATGATGGTGATGTTATTAAAGTACAAGGCTCAAGTGAGCAATTAGAAAATGCTGTGACTATTATGGGAGCAGTTTCTCATCCTGGTAATTATCAATGGAAACAAGGTAACCGAATTTCTGACTTAATCATATCTTTGAAATCTGATGTTTTACCTATCGCTGATTTTGATTACTCGTTAATCGTAAGAGAGAAGAACATTCGTGGTGATATCGAATTACTTCAATTCTCATTAGTTGATGCGTTACAGAATGACCAGAA
This sequence comes from Pseudoalteromonas sp. XMcav1-K, assembly GCF_044005875.1. Lineage (NCBI taxonomy): Bacteria > Pseudomonadati > Pseudomonadota > Gammaproteobacteria > Alteromonadales > Pseudoalteromonadaceae > Pseudoalteromonas > Pseudoalteromonas sp. XMcav1-K. The sequence goes on from NZ_JBIPJE010000038.1 coordinate 133,446, forward strand.
CAATTTTGAGTTAAATCCGCGTGATATTATTATTGTATTCAGTCGCTTTGAAGAAAAAGCCGAAGAAAAGCGGTTGTTAACTGAACTCGCTTTGAGTGAGAAAGAGATCGCGCATCAAGCAAAAGTAGAGCAATGGCAAAAATTCGAAAATCGCAAATTTTTGGAGTTTATTGGCGAAGAAACCGAAGAGCTTGAGGAAGAGGAAACAACGCAATTAGATAACTTAACTAAACTATTGACCGGCCAAACTGAAGAATTGGAAGACGATGAGTATTCAGTATTTAGTCGAAAGAAATTGCTCGCACCAGTCGTTTTAAAGCTACAAAAACAAGCGTCAGCATTTGAAGATACTGCTTTAATAGCTGTTAATGGCCGTGTTCGTTATCCAGGGGTTTACCCATTAGTATCGAACGCCTCAGTTAAACTTGCAGTAAATGCTGCAGGTGGCTTGCTTGAATCAGCATATATGCAAAATGCAGAGGTTACGCGTGTTGTTAAAGGCGAAAATACAAGTGTTGAGCACATCGCTGTTAATTTATCTGAAGCTATAGAGAAACCAGAAAGGTTCACATTACAAAGTAAAGATTCACTTAATATTTTCCCTACGCCAAATTGGTCAGAGGAAAGAACAGTTAGCCTATATGGAGAAGTGCGCTTCCCTGGTACATATTCAATAAAGCGCGGCGAAACACTAGAGAATGTATTGAAGCGAGCAGGTGGATTAACTGATTTTGCTGCTGAAAATGGTGCTATCTTCACTCGTGAGTCAATACGTACAAAAGAGCGTGCTCAACTACAAAAATTATCAGATGACTTACGTCGTGAAATTGCATCAAAGAGTTTCTCTAACTCAGTTACGGATGCGTCTCTTAGTTATGATGATACCGATAAGTTATTAAAAGATCTTGCAAAAGTTCAAGCGTTAGGGCGTTTAGTTATTGATTTACCAAAAATCCAATCTGGCATTGTGTCGCTAGAATTAGAAAAAGGTGATGCGTTATATATTCCAGCTAAACAAAGTACGGTAAGTGTGATTGGTGAAGTAAACGTGTCTACATCTCACTTATATAGCGATAATTTATCGGTTGATGATTATCTTGAGTATAGTGGTGGTTTAAAACAAAGAGCTGATGATGATCGTATTTATGTTATAAAAGCCAATGGTTCGGTTTATATCCCTAATGGCTCGAGCTGGTTTGCGGTTAGTAATAATAAGAATAAACTAGAGCCAGGTGATACGATTGTTGTGCCACTAGATGCGGAATACATGAATCAGTTAACCCTTTGGAGTACGGCATCTCAAATTGTTTATCAGTTAGGTCTTGCTGCGGCAGCTATCTCAGCATTATAACTTAAAAAGGGCTCAGGTTATGCCTGAGTTCTATTGGTTATCGGAGTTTACTCTTGAAAGCAATTAAGAAAATTGTGAAGCAAGCTATTTTGATAAATCAAAAATTGCTTTGGCCTTTGGCTTCAAAATCCCCCCTCTTATCTAGATTATATTATTGTTTTTTTGACTCAGCTTTTGGTTTTGAACAGCAAGCATTATTAAAAGCCAAAATTCAATATTTTAGCAATAAAGGTGTACAGAAAGAAACAAGTTCGCTACTTCGTCGAAATATTCATCGGTTGGAAAAAGGCTTAATTATGGAGCCTCGCCGTGAGATATTTGCACTTGAATATATAGCGGAGACAGTTGAAGCATATCTGGTAGCTTGCCAACGCAAAACGTTCTCAACAAGTGAATTAAATTGGGCATATTCAGTCTTGTCTGAATACTTTGAAGTAGTTTCAGTAACGAACAAAATAGTCGCCAATGCTAGTTGCCGATTTAATTCTATTGAGAAACGAAATAACGCTGTTTGTAAGCCATATACAAGCGAAAAGCGTCAGCATCACACTGTTGGTTATGAAGCATTTTTAAACCTTTCTAAAGCTCGTCGTTCCACTAGATGGTTTCTAAATGCTTCAGTTGAACAAGAAAAATTAACAAAGATGGTTGCAATCGCCTCTCAAGCTCCTAGTGCGTGTAATCGACAACCGTTTGAGTTTTTAGTTATTGAGGGTGACAAATTTAGGAAGCAAGTTGCAAAGTTACCGGGGGGAACAGTTGGTTTTTCAGACAACATTCCCTGCTTAATTGCTGTTGTTGGTGATCAATCCTATTACCCAATGGATCGTGATCGACATGTTATTTACATTGACTCGGGATTAGCTAGCATGCAATTAATGCTCGCAGCTGAGACACTAGGATTATCATCATGTGCAATTAATTGGCCTGAACTCGAAAAGTTGGACAAAAAAATCTGCAAATTACTGAAGCTTCCGCAATACAAACGTGTAGTTATGTTTATTGCGGTAGGTTATGCAAAGCCTTCGGGTGGAATTCCGTTCTCAGAAAAGAAATCAGCAGAACACTTAATAAAATATATAAAGGAATAAGTTGTTGTTAAATATTGAGATTAAAGGGGTTCAGTTCTCTAATAAAGGTGCTGAATTAATGTTAGAGGCAATATTACAGCAGCTCGATGTTCATCTTGGCGACTACCATCTAACACTTTCGCCAGGTCGTAATTTGCCGTACGTTAAACGAGCCAAGTTAGGGGC